>JAHEGZ010000081.1 GCA_024644865.1 Aurantimicrobium sp. | reverse complement strand
TTGGCAACCTGGCTTCGCGCACGCTGGCCATGGTGGGCAAGTACTTCGACGGCACGGTTCCGACCCCGGCCGAGTACGCGCCGGCTGACAAGGCGATCATCGATGTCGTCGCTGCAGCTGCTGCACAAGCGGACGCCGCAATCGAAACTCTCGCCATTCACGACGCCATCGCGTCGATCTGGACGATTGTGGATGCCCTCAACGGCTACATCACCGAGCAAGAGCCCTGGGCCCTGGCCAAAGACCCGGCCAACGCAGGTCGTTTGGCAACGGTGCTCTACTCGGTGACCGAGGGTCTTCGCGCACTTGCCGTGCTGCTCTCACCGGTCATGCCGATTTCAACTCAGAAGCTGTGGGGCGCTCTGGGCGTCGATGCATCCCTCGGAGCGCTCGACACGCAGGCTGTGCGTAACGCGGGTACCTGGGGTCAGATCAAGCCGGGTACGGTTCTCGGAGCACTCGAACCCCTGTTCCCGCGCATTGAGACTGCCGAGTAGGCGCTCGGAGCGCATCCATGTCTGATTCGGCATACATCCGAAAGCGCAACGACGGCGACTCTCGCAAAGACCTGTCACACCCGCCATTGCCAGAGCCGTTGCCCTGTGCGGTCTACGACAATCACACGCACCTCGAGATTGCCGATGGAGACGAACCGATTGACTTCCGCGAACAACTCGAGCGCGCGGCCGATGTGGGCGTTGTGGGAGTCGTTCAAGTGGGCACCGACCTGGCCACTTCAAAGTGGTCTGCTGAGATTGCAGCCAGCGAACCGCGCATTCTCGCCGCCGTAGCACTGCACCCGAATGACGCTCCCGAGGTCGCTGCTCGAGGCGAACTTCACGATCAGCTTGCTCAGATTGACGACCTTGCCAGTTGGCCGCGCACGCGCGCCGTGGGCGAGACGGGGCTCGATTTCTTTAGAACGGGCGAAGAGGGTCGGGCCGCGCAGTTTGAGTCGTTCGAGGCGCACATTGAGATTGCGAAGAAGCACGGTATCGCCCTGCAGATTCACGATCGCGACGCTCACGACGAGGTCATTGAGACCCTGCTGCGCGTGGGAGCCCCGGCCAAGACGGTCTTTCACTGCTTCTCGGGTGACATCGAGATGGCCAAAATCGCAGCCGAGAACGGCTGGTACCTCTCGTTCTCGGGAACGTTCACCTTCAAAAAGAACGACTACTTGCGTGAGGCCTTTGCCTACATTCCGCGCGAGCTCGTGCTGGTCGAAACGGATGCACCGTTCTTGACCCCCATGCCCTACCGTGGTCGACCGAATGCGTCGTACCTGACGCCTTTTACGGTTCGCGCCATGGCTGAGTACCTCGAAACCGATCTGGGCGACCTGTGCGCCGAGATTTCGTTCAACACAGAATCCGTTTATGGCTCGTGGAGCGACGGACTCGTCACCGATTCGGCGGAGTTCTAATGTCTGAAGTTCTTCTGCTCGGTGCCTCTGACGTGCGGTCACTTGCCGCTCGTCTTGACCTCACGCCCACCAAGAGGCTCGGGCAAAACTTTGTCATCGATGCCAACACCGTGCGCAAGATTGTTGCCACGGCGGGCGTTCAGGCAGGCGAGACAGTTCTTGAGGTCGGCCCCGGGCTGGGGTCACTCACGCTTGGCTTGGCCGAGGCGGATGCTGACATTGTTGCCATCGAGCTCGACAAGCGTTTGGCCGCCGAGTTGCCGACAACGATGGCTGGTCGCGCTCGAGGTAAAAAAATCACCGTCATCCAAGGCGACGCCATGGTCGTCACTGACATTCCAGGCGACCCCGTTCGTCTGGTCGCCAATCTGCCCTACAACGTCTCGGTTCCGGTGTTGTTGCACCTGCTCGAGCACGTGGATTCCCTGCACTCCGGAGTGGTGATGGTGCAGGCGGAGGTCGGCTATCGTTTGGCGGCGGCTCCGGGTTCGAAGGTCTACGGCTCGCCGAGCGTCAAGGCGGCGTGGTACGGGCATTGGAAAACTGTGGGCACCGTCAGCCGTCAGGTGTTCTGGCCGGTCCCCAATGTGGACTCGGTGCTCATTGGTTTCGAACGTTGGCCCGCCGGGATGGGTCGAGCAGCGCGCACAGAAAACAACGAAAAGTTGCGCATCCGTGTTTTTGACATCGTGGACCGCGCTTTTGGGCAGCGTCGCAAGATGCTTCGTCAAGCTTTGGCGATCGTGTTTGGAAACCCCGAGTTGGCGTCGCGCGCTCTCGAGGCGGCCGGTGTCAGCCCGACACTGCGAGGCGAACAGCTCACCATCGATGACTACATTCGCATCGCGTCAATCGACCCCTCCAGCCTCGGCTAGATTTGACGCATGGCGTCCGAAGTTGTCCGCGAAGTAGCCCACGCCAGGGCCCCCGGCAAGATCAACGTGAGTCTGCAGGTGGGCTCAGTCATGGACGATGGCTACCACGATGTCGCCATTGCCTATCAAGCGGTTTCCCTCTACGAGGATGTTCGCGCCTGGCACGCTGAAGATTTTTCTGTGACGTTTACTGGCTCGGTAGACACCGACATGGTTCCGGTGGATGCCACCAATCTGGCCATCAAGGCCGCGCGCCTTCTTGCTCGGCACGCCAAGTATCGCGGGGGAGTGCGCCTCGAGGTCGAAAAACATGTTCCCGTCGCCGGGGGCATGGGCGGAGGCTCGGCAGACGCTGCGGCAACACTCATCGCCTGCGACGCTCTGTGGGGCACACATGTCAGCCGTGACGACATGCTCGAACTGGCCCGCCAGCTCGGAGCTGATGTGCCATTTGCGCTGACCGGTGGCACGGCCATCGGCACCGGCCGAGGCGACCAGCTCAGTCCCGCCCTCGCCAAAGGAAATTTCGACTGGGTTCTCGTCCCGTCAGAATTCGGCCTGAGCACCCCGGCGGTCTACGCCGAGCTCGACGTTCACCGGGCCAAGCACGTGCGCGACATCGCGCCCGCCCCGGTTGCTCCCGAAGTGAGCACAGAGGTGCTGCAGGCATTACGCGCGGGCAACCCGGCCATGTTGGCCGAGGTCATGACCAATGATTTGCAGGTTGCCGCGCTCCACCTTGAACCGAGCCTGATTGAGATTCTTGAACTCGGAGAAGAGTCAGGCGCCCTTGCCGGAATCGTTTCTGGTTCGGGGCCGACGCTCGCGTTCTTGACGGCGGACGCCGAAGCCGCTGCAGACCTGATTGATGCGCTGACTCTTGCCGGACATGAAGCACTTCACGTAACCGGTCCCGTGCACGGCGCGCGTCTGATCAACGACTGATGGCGCACCTGCTCGGAGCTCAAAACCTGCACCTCGAGTTTCCGACTCGGGTCGTGTTCGACTCTGTCACCATCGGCATCGACGAGGGGGATCGCATCGGTGTCGTCGGTCGAAACGGTGACGGTAAGTCCACTCTGCTCGCGCTGCTGCAGGGTCGGCTCGAGCCTGATGGCGGTTCGGTCACACGTCGTGGGGGCATCCGAATTGGCATGCTCGACCAGTCCGACCATCTTCCGCTCGATCAGCGCGTGTGTGACGCAATTGTCGGTGACACCGAAGAGTACGAATGGGCCGGTAACCCTCTGATTCGTGACGTACTTTCCGGTCTTGTCGCAGACATCCCTTGGGAGGCCGTCATCGGCGACCTCTCGGGTGGCCAGCAGCGTCGAGTGGCCCTTGCCGCACTCCTTGCCGGCGACTGGGACGTACTCTTTTTAGATGAACCCACCAACCACCTCGACGTCGAAGGTATCTCATGGCTAGCGGCTCACCTCAAGACGCGATGGGCGCCAGGTAACGGTGCTCTGGTTGTCGTGACGCACGACCGGTGGTTTCTCGATGAGGTCAGCCTGCAGACGTGGGAAGTTCACGATCGCATCGTCGAGCCCTTTGAGGGTGGCTACGCGGCCTACATTTTGCAGCGCGTGGAGCGCGATCGTCAGGCATCGGTGGTCGAGGGTAAACGCCAGAACCTCATGCGTAAGGAGCTCGCATGGTTGCGGCGAGGTGCGCCGGCGCGGACATCCAAACCAAAGTTTCGCATTGACGCGGCCAACGAGCTGATCGAGAACGAACCTCCCCCGCGTGACACGGTTTCGCTCGCGTCGATGGCCATGCAACGCCTGGGCAAAGACGTGGTCGACCTCGATGCAGTCTCGGTTTCCTATGGTGACAACCAGGTGTTGCGCGATGTCACTTGGCGCATTGCTCCCGGCGAACGCACGGGCATTCTCGGTGTGAACGGCGCAGGCAAGAGCACGCTGTTATCGCTTGTCGCCGGCTCAATTCTGCCCACGGGTGGTCGCGTCAAGCGCGGTAAAACCGTGAAGATTTCTGTGCTGACCCAGCAGCTTGATGAGCTCAAAGACGTTCAAGAAGACCGGGTCAGCGCGGTCGTTGCCACCAAGCGCAGCACTTACCTGGCCGACGGCAAAGAAATGACGCCAGGCCAGCTGCTCGAGCGCCTCGGCTTCACGAGCGCTCAACTTTCAACTCCGGTCAAAGACCTCAGTGGTGGGCAGAAGCGTCGACTGCAACTGCTGCTGATTCTGCTCGACGAGCCGAACGTGCTGATTCTGGATGAGCCGACCAACGACCTCGACACCGACATGCTCGTCGCCATGGAAGACCTCCTTGATGCGTGGCCGGGCACCCTGCTGGTGATCTCGCACGACCGCTACCTACTCGAGCGCATCACCGACCAGCAATACGCAGTGCTCGATGGGCATCTGCGGCACCTGCCCGGTGGGGTCGACCAATATCTACTGTTGCGTGAGGGGCACAAAACTCGGCCCGAGGCATCAAGAACCGCCAAAGTAACGGCACAGATCGCCGCCGCTCCGGCGGCACCAAAGAAAGTCACGCTTTCTGGCGCCGACCTGCGCAACGCAGAGAAAGAGCTCGGCGCGATCGAGCGCAAACTTGGCAAAGTGCAGGGCGAGGAGGCAAGCATCCACGAGAAGTTGGCTGCTCACGACCAGAGCGATTACGAGGGGCTCTCTGTCTTGAGCTCTGAGCTCCGGTCACTCGAACAGCAGGTTGCTGACCTGGAAACTCGCTGGCTTGAGGTCACCGCCCTGATTGAGGGTTAGCGGGCGTGTGGTCGCTGTTTGCGTAATTCTCCACGCCCCGTGCGCGCAACGCCAAGTCTTGTCACGATGCCGAGCGCATAGTTGAAGGCAGGGAGTTCGCGCGGTTGCGATGCGCCCATCCACCATTCTGAAGGGATCACACGACAATGACGTCAGATGAACTTGCCGCCCTCAAAGGCATGCTCGTAGCAAACCCGTTCGACTTCACCATTCCGGCACAGGAGGTGCGTGCTCAATTCAACGGGGCGGTCGCAACGTTC
>JAHEGZ010000069.1 GCA_024644865.1 Aurantimicrobium sp. | reverse complement strand
CACGTGGGGTATGTGCCCCAGGACGTCTCGCTTTTCGATGCGACGGTCGCTCAAAACGTAGCCCTGTCGTGGACCGGTGAGATTGACCGCCAGCGCGTGCGCGACTGCCTCGAGAAGGCTCAGCTGCTCGAGTTCATCGACGCCCGTGAGGGCGGCATCGACGGCTCCGTGGGCGAGAAGGGCATGTCTCTCTCAGGCGGACAGCGTCAACGCTTGGGGATTGCTCGTGCGCTCTACTCGCAGCCGTTAGTTCTGGTCATGGATGAGGCAACCAGCGCCCTCGACACGACAACCGAGGCCGCCGTCACTTCGGCAATTCGAGGCCTTCGCGGCGAGGTCACAGTGGTAACCGTCGCCCACCGCCTCTCGACGGTCAAGCACGCAGACACGATCTACTTCATGTCCGGCGGCAAAGTGCGGGCTTCGGGCAAGTTCGACGAGCTCGTGGCCGCTGTTCCCGAGTTCGCCGCGCAGGCCAAGCTCGCCGGCCTCACCGGAGAGCCACTCTAGGAGCGGTCTCCTTGCGCCACTGGCGGCCTAGCGGGCAGCGAGGGCTTTCGCAACGATTGATCGAGCGACCTCGGCATCGGCGTCAAAGCTCAGGGCACGAGCCGCGGCATCCGCGTTCGCTTTGAACCTTGCGATTGCATCTTCGCTCAGGTCGGCGAATGAGGCCAAACACTCTGCCGCAGTGAATCCGGTGCTCACGACACCAAGGTCGTATTCCTTGACCAGGCGTTCCATCTCGATGGTCGGACCAACGGCGATAGCCAAGCGTGCCTGAACGTAATCGAAGAACTTGTTCGGCAAGGTGAGCCGGGCGTTCGTGTGGGTCGGCGGGATCCAGAAGACTCCCACGTCGTAGCGGTTGAGTGTTTCGGGCAACTCGTGCGGCCTCACGGGATCTAAGAATCGGATGCGCTTACAGCCGGCCGCTCGCTCCACCAAGCTGCGCATGTAAGCGCCGCCGTCGCCACCGGGCACGAGGTAGAAATCGAGCGTGTACCGCTCGTCGAGCGCCTTGACGACGTCAATCGTGGTTTCCAGGTCGCGCCCGTGGATGGCCGCACCGCTGTGCACCAGCCGGATCTTGCCTTCAACCGACGGCGACGGCGAGAGTCGCTGGAACGGTCCACTGTTGCGCATCACTTGAGTGGGAACCCCGAAGTTCTCGAGGTAGAGATCGGCGATCGACTGGCAGACGGTGGTGGTTGCCGTGACCCGAGGAAGATACGTGCGGCACAGGTAGGTCATCAGGGGAGCGACCAGCAATCGCCACGACAAGATGTGCGTGCGCTCTTCGGGTGCCCACTCGTGCATATCCGCCCAAATGGGTGCGCCCTGAGCGACGCGGTCGGCCAGAGCGAGCACTCGGGCCTCATTGGCCACGACGAGGTCGAACTTCTTTTCGTGCAAAGCGTTGAGCGCAAACTTGATGGCGGGTGCTGCCAGTTCGCTGGCCTTCATGCGCTTGAGGCCCAAGTTGAACACACCAGAAACTGTTTGCGGAAGCGTCGTCAAATTCCCGGGAACTTCAATGTGCGTTGAAGACCCTGCCGGCTGTGGCCCAAAGCCGATAGTGGTGACGTCACCAAACTCGGCAAGCACGCTGATCTGGCGCAACACGCGCGCATCCGCATGGATGGGCGACAGCGAGATGCACAGAATGCTGGGGCGACTCATCAACTAGCCAGCCGAGCCGGGGCGGTTCTTGCTCATTACCTTGCGGGCCAGACGAATGACTGCCTTGCGCGAAGCAAAGCGGGTTGCGAAAGCGGTAAATCGATTGTTTCCCCCGTGAATCACACTGGGCTCGCGGCGGTCAAGAGCGGTTAGCGCGGTGGCGATGACGTCGGATGCCGGCGCCATCGGGCCCGAAACAGCGTCGGTGCCCGCCACATCGAAAAACTCAGTTGCCGTCGGTCCGGGGCAGAGCGCCAGAACGCGAACGCCAGTCTTCTCAGTCTCGCCCCAGAGAGCTTCGCTGAACGAGAGGACGAACGCCTTGGTGGCGCCGTAGGTGGCGAAGTTGGGCAGGGGCTGGAATGCAGCAGTCGAAGCAACGTTGATGATTGCTCCGACATTGCGAGCGAGCATGCCCGGAAGGGCAGCGCGCGAGATGTCAACGACGGCACCGACGTTGAGGGCGACCTCGTCGGCGATGCGAGTGGGGTTTTCGGTTTCTAGCGGGCCGTAGGTGCCGAAGCCGGCGTTGTTGATGACAACGTCGAGGTCAATCTTGCGGCGCGCGATATCAGCCACGAGCGTTGAGCCAGCCTGCGGGCGACTGAGGTCACGAGCAATAACGGTTACCGTCACGTCGAAAGTAGCGGTGATCTCATCGGCAACAGCTGTGAGGCGATCGAGTCGTCGAGCTACCAAGACCAAGTTGGCTCCTCGAGCTGCGAGCGCGCGAGCGAACTCGACGCCTAGGCCCGAGCTGGCACCAGTGATGAGGGCAGTTTGTCCGGTGAAGTCATACATTGGCTTCATCATTCCCGATTTTCGTTTAGAACGGTGTTACAAACCGGGGGGAATCCCTTATTTACGTCCAAGAAACGGGAAGTCTTTATCGGCCTCTGCCTCGGCTCGAGCCTCACGGTCAGCGTCAATGACCTCGGTCACTGCGATGACGGCAGAGATCGCCCAGCCAGCCCACATCAACCAGGTGCGCCAGGTGCGCGGGCCCTTGATGGTTTGACGAGCCGCCGAGACGCCACCAAAAAGCACGCCAAGAATCGAGGCGTTGAACAGGAACTTACGCATGATGGCCTTTCGGGTGCAGACCCCTAGGCTACCGCGAGTTCCTTGCGAGTGTGCAGTCGAGCGAAATCGAGCGTCTGCTCGAGCAGTGCAATGCGCTCGGATTCGGTCTTGGCCTTGCGGGTGTTGACCTCGGCGACGATTGAACCCTTCCAGTTGGTTGCCGTCAGGTGCTGCAATACCTCGGCGACGGGCTGGCCGCCCTGGCCCGGCAACAGGTGCTCGTCGAAGATGCGCTGATCTTCGTCGGGGCCCGAGCCATCGCACAGGTGCACGTGCTTGAGCCGATCACCGTAGGCGTGCATCAACTCGAGCGCGCTGTGTCCCGAGAGGGCTGCGTGTGAGAAGTCGAGGGTGACCGCGTCGCAGTCGAGCTCGCGCGGATCGGGGCCGGGTGCATACGCCGCCACCGAGGTGTTTCGAATCCGCCACGGGAACATGTTTTCGACAGCAATGTGTACGCCGTAGTCGTCGCTGGTTTGACGCACAATCTCAAGAAAACGCTCCGCGTATCCGGCTTGCCACCTAAACGGCGGATGCACAACCACGGTCGACGCGCCCACCGCGGCCGCGAGCTCAGCGGACTTCTCGAGCTTGACCTGTGGCTCGCGCCCCCACACAAAGTGCGTCAACAACAACACCGGAGCGTGAATCGAGAGAATCGGCTGGTCGTAGCGGTGCGAAAGTTCGAGCAGGCGCTCGGCGCTCTGCGTCGTCTTGTCGTTGGTGACCATCACCTCGACCCCGTCGAATCCCACATGGGAGGAAAGTCGGAATCCGTGCTCCACGGAGAGGGGGTACACGCACGAAGCGCTCATGCCAATGTTCATCATTTGCTTTCACCGTACGCCCCCGTGCCTATGTGTTGGCTGTGCGTTATGTGAACGCCGAGCGACGAGTGAATGAAGCCTTGTCACGCACGAATGAGCCTTCGCTCTGCGCGTAGACTTGTCGTTATGGCAGAAATCGACATGAAGCCCCGTAGCCGGGATGTAACTGACGGAATCGAGAAGGCCGCATCACGCGGAATGCTTCGCGCCGTCGGCATGGGTGACGAAGACTGGAGCAAGCCGCAGATCGGTGTTGCATCCAGCTGGAACGAGATCACCCCGTGCAACCTGAGCCTCGATCGCCTGGCACAAGCCTGTAAAGAGGGCGTTCACTCCGGTGGTGGCTACCCGCTTCAGTTCGGCACTGTCTCGGTTTCCGACGGCATCTCGATGGGCCACGAGGGCATGCACTTCTCGCTCGTTTCTCGCGAGGTCATTGCTGACTCGGTTGAAACCGTCATGCAGGCCGAGCGCCTCGACGGTTCGGTTCTGTTGGCTGGTTGTGACAAGTCACTTCCGGGCATGCTTATGGCGGCTGCTCGCCTGAACCTGGCCTCGGTTTTCTTGTACGCCGGCTCGATCGCACCCGGCTGGGTTCGCCTGTCTGACGGCACCGAAAAGAACGTCACCATCATCGACGCCTTTGAGGCTGTCGGTGCCTGCAAGGCGGGCAAGATGAGCGAGGAAGACCTCGACCGCATCGAGCGCGCCATTTGCCCCGGTGAGGGTGCCTGTGGTGGCATGTACACCGCAAACACCATGGCTTCGGTCGCCGAAGCACTGGGTATGAGTCTTCCCGGATCGGCCGCTCCGCCCAGCGCCGACCGTCGTCGCGATTACTACGCTCACCGCTCGGGTGAGGCAGTGGTCAACTTGATCGCCAAGGGAATCCGCGCTCGCGACATCCTGACCAAAAAGGCCTTTGAGAATGCCATTGCCATCGTGATGGCCTTCGGTGGCTCGACGAACGCCGTACTTCACCTGCTCGCCATCGCGCGCGAGGCTGAGGTTGAGCTGACGCTCGATGACTTCAACCGCATCAACGACAAGGTTCCGCACATTGCTGACCTCAAGCCGTTCGGCAAGTACGTGATGAACGATGTCGACCGCGTTGGCGGTGTTCCCGTGGTGATGAAGGCTCTCCTCGACGCTGGCCTGCTGCACGGTGACGCCCTCACTGTTACCGGCAAGACCCTGGCTGAGAACCTCGACGAGATGAACTTGCTTCCTCTCGACGGCGAGGTCATTCGCACGCTCGATAACCCGCTCCACCACAACGGTGGTATCGCCGTTCTGCGCGGAAACCTCGCTCCTGACGGCGCTGTCGTCAAGACCGCGGGCTTCGACCTCGACGTGTTTGAGGGCCCGGCTCGAGTTTTCGAGCGCGAACGCGGAGCCATGGATGCACTCACCAACGGTGAGATCAAAGCCGGCGATGTTGTCGTTATCCGCTACGAAGGCCCCAAGGGTGGGCCCGGAATGCGCGAGATGCTGGCCATCACCGCAGCCATCAAGGGTGCGGGACTGGGTAAAGATGTCCTACTATTGACAGACGGACGATTCTCAGGCGGCACAACCGGACTGTGCATCGGCCACATAGCCCCCGAGGCTCACGACGGTGGACCCGTCGCCCTCGTGCGCGATGGTGATCTGATACGGGTCGATATCGCGGCTCGGACTCTCGACTTACTCGTTGATGAGGCAGAGCTCGCAACCCGCCTAAACGGCTGGGAACCGCTTCCTCCGCGCTACACTCGCGGCGTCTTGGCAAAGTACTCCAAGTTGGTACATTCCGCCTCTGAGGGAGCGATTACCGGGTAACGCCGCCCGAAATCATTCGTTCACCTAATTCAAGGACCTTCCATGTCTGAAGAAGCATCCGCACAACCCAAGAAGACCAAAGCGACCCCCATCACGGGCGCCGAGGCCGTTGTTCGTTCGCTCGAACTGCTCGGCGTGACCGACGTCTTCGGTCTGCCCGGCGGAGCCATCTTGCCTGTCTATGACCCGCTCATGGACAGCTCGAAGTTGCGCCACATTTTGGTTCGCCACGAGCAGGGTGCTGGTCACGCTGCCGAGGGGTACGCATCCGCCACCGGCAAGGTGGGTGTCTGCATCGCAACGTCTGGCCCGGGAGCAACCAACCTCGTGACTGCCATCGCCGACGCCTACATGGATTCAGTGCCGTTACTGGCCATCACCGGTCAGGTGTTCAGTCACCTGATGGGAACCGACGCGTTCCAAGAGGCCGACATCGTCGGTATCACCATGCCGATCACCAAGCACTCGATTTTGGTGACCAAAGCTGAAGACATTCCGGGCGCTATTGCTGCTGCCTACGAGATTGCCAGCACCGGCCGTCCCGGCCCTGTGCTCGTTGACATCACCAAGGATGCCCAGCAGAACGAACTCGAATTCAGCTGGCCGCCCGTGGTGGACCTGCCCGGTTACCGCCCGGTCACCAAGGCCCACGGTAAGCAGATTCAGGCAGCCGCCGAGATGATTGCAGCTTCGAAGAAGCCCGTCTTCTATGTTGGAGGCGGAATCGTGCGCGCCGGAGCTGCCGCTGAGCTGAAGGCTCTGGTGGAGCTCGTAGGCGCCCCGGTTGTGACCACTCTCATGGCCCGTGGCGCATTCCCCGATTCGCACAAGCAGAACCTGGGCATGCCCGGCATGCATGGAACGGTCCCGGCCGTTCTTGCACTGCAAGAGGCTGACCTTCTGATCACGCTCGGTGCTCGTTTTGACGACCGCGTGACTGGAAAGGCCGCTCTCTTCGCGCAGAACGCTCAGGTTATTCACGTTGACATCGACCCTGCTGAAATCGGAAAGATTCGCGCGGCGGATGTTCCCATCGTGGGCGATTTGAAAGACGTTATTCCTGACCTGGCTGATGCATTCAAGACCGAGCTTGGCAAGAAGAAGCTCGACACCGACGCATGGTGGTCGCGACTCAACGCGCTGACCTCGGAGTACCCGCTGGGTTACGAGGAGCCGCACGACGGCCTGCTCGCGCCGCAGTACGTGATTTCGCGCATCGGTGAGCTCAGTGGACCGGAGGCGATTTACGCCGCCGGAGTGGGTCAGCACCAGATGTGGGCGGCACAGTTCATCAAGTACGAACGCCCCAACGCCTGGCTGAACTCCGGTGGTGCCGGAACCATGGGTTACTCGGTTCCTGCCGCCATGGGCGCCAAGGTGGCGCAGCCACAGCGCACGGTCTGGGCGATTGACGGAGACGGATGCTTCCAGATGACTAACCAGGAGTTGGCCACCTGCACGTTGAACAACATCCCGATCAAGGTTGCGATCATCAACAACTCCTCGCTGGGCATGGTTCGCCAGTGGCAGACCCTGTTCTACGACGGTCGCTACTCGAACACGCACCTGAACACGGGTCACGACACCGTTCGCGTGCCCGACTTCGTCAAGCTGGCTGACGCTTACGGCGCCCTGGGCATCCGCGTGGAGAAGGCCGAAGAAGTTGACGCTGCGATCAAGTTGGCTCTCGAGACCAACGACCGCCCGGTTGTCATTGACTTCGTGGTGAGCGCCGACGCCATGGTGTGGCCGATGGTTCCGCAGGGAGTCAGCAATAGCTACGTTCAGTACGCGCGTGATCACGCGCCCGTTTGGGATGGTGAGGAGTAAATCATGAGCACCCACGTTCTTTCGCTCCTCGTCGAAAACCGTCCGGGACTTCTGACCCGCGTCGCAGGTCTGTTTGCTCGCCGTGGCTTCAACATTGAATCGCTCGCTGTTGGTCACACCGAGATTGAGGGACTCTCTCGAATCACCGTTGTGGTGGATGTCGAAGACCTTCCGCTCGAGCAGGTCACCAAGCAGCTGAACAAGCTGATCAACGTCATCAAGGTTGTCGAACTCGACCCGAGCCAGGCCGTTCAACGCGAACACCTGCTCATCAAGGTTCGCGTCGACAACTCAACTCGTTCGCAGGTGCTCGAGGCAGTTACGCTATTCCGTGCACGTGTTGTTGACGTCGCTCCCGATTCTCTCGTCATCGAGGTAACCGGTGACTCCGGCAAGACGGAGGCCCTGCTCAAGGTCCTCGAGCCCTACGGAATCAAAGAAATCGCGCAGTCCGGCCTGCTGGCCATCGGTCGTGGCTCCAAGTCCATCACCGAGCGCGTGTACAAGAACTAGTTCGCAGATTTTCACAGATCACCAAACAAGGAGAAATAGCACAGTGACTGATATTCACTACGACAAGGACGCAGACCTTTCGCTCATCCAGGGCAAGAAGGTTGCTGTCATTGGTTACGGCTCGCAGGGCCACGCCCACGCACTCAACCTGCGTGACTCGGGTGTCAACGTCGTCGTCGGCCTGAAGGCTGGCTCGAAGTCGATCGCCAAGGCAGAAGAGGCCGGCTTCAAGGTTCTGACCCCGGATGTCGCTGCCGAGTGGGCTGACGTCATCGTCATCCTCGCTCCCGACCAGTCACAGCGCGACCTCTACAAGAACGACATCGCCCAGCACATGACCGCTGGCAAGACGCTCGTTTTCGGTCACGGCTTCAACATTCGCTTTGGTTACATCGATGCCCCCAAGGACGTCGACGTCATCCTTGTTGCCCCCAAGGGGCCGGGTCACACCGTTCGCCGTGAGTACGAAGCCGGCCGTGGCGTTCCGGTCATCGTTGCCGTTGAGAACGACGCAACTGGCAACGCCTGGGCACTGGCCTGGTCGTACTCCAAGGGCATCGGTGGTCTTCGTGCCGGCGGTATCACCACCACCTTCACCGAAGAGACCGAGACCGACTTGTTCGGTGAGCAGGCTGTTCTCTGTGGTGGTACCTCGCAGCTCGTCATGTACGGCTTCGAGACCCTGGTCGAGGCTGGCTACCAGCCCGAGATCGCGTACTTCGAGGTTCTGCACGAGCTCAAGCTCATCGTTGACCTCATGTGGGAGGGTGGCATCGCCAAGCAGCGTTGGTCGGTTTCCGACACCGCAGAATTCGGTGACTACGTCTCCGGCCCGCGCGTGATTGACCCCTCGGTCAAGGAGCACATGCAGGCGGTTCTCAAGGACATTCAGAGCGGTGCCTTCGCAGAGCGCTTCATCGGCGACCAAGACAATGGCGCCGTTGAGTTCAAGGCTCTGCGCGACAAGGGTGCAGCTCACCCGATCGAGAAGGTCGGCCAGAAGCTGCGCGCGTTGTTCGCATGGCGTCCGCAGGACAAGGACTACGTAGAGGGCTCGGCCGCTCGCTAGTCGTTGTGACTCACTAAACATCGAAAGGGATGCACCCGCGGGTGCGTCGCACATGGAAAATACCGACGATGACGCCCTGAACTGGGCTGGAGACGAGGCTCGCCAGCGCGGAGGCGGAACGTGGAATGTTCCCGAGCGACGCAAGGGTGCATCCCTTTCGCCATCCCGCGGGTCGAGTGACGGCGAAGCCGTCGTATCGAGACCCGACGACGGTGGTTTCGATACGCCGACTCCGTCGGCTACTCAGCCAACGACAATCGGTGACTCGATCGCCCTGGTGGCAACGGGAATCTTCGCCGGGGTTTTCTTGCTGTTCACCATCGCCTGGTTGATTACCGCCCTGCGCAACCCTGTTCAGATTGCTGACCCGCTAGGAAACTTCATGTTCCAATTCGGGTTGTGGTGTGCGGTGGCCGCCGGTCCGGTAGCGTTCGTCGCTTGCCTAAACGCCGGACGCAACCGACTCTGGGCGCGATTTGTGTGGCTCATCGTTGCCGCGCTCGTGCTCATCCCGTGGCCCTACTTCTCGTGGGCGGGATAGTCGTGATTAAAGCTTTCATTGCTGGAGTCTTCGGGCTCTTCTTCGCCTGGAACGTCTGGGCGGGAGTGGGCAACTTCCTCGGCATTCAGAACCAGCGCTTGCAGCTCGGCTTGGCGCTCACGCCCCTCGGCTGGTTCGTCATTATTCTCGATGTTTTCGCGCCTGTTCTGTTGTTCGTTGCCGCCATCCTCTTTGCTCGGTCGAAGAGTCGATGGATGTTCACCGGCGTGCTCCTGCTTGCATTGCTCATATCTGCTGTTGTCAACCTTGATTTGGTGCTCGGCGTCTCTCAGCTTGCGATGTTTGACACTGGTTCAGCTGGCTAGACTTGACCCATAGATTTCCTGCATTTGGTGCGGGTTTTGCTACATCGTTTGTGCTCGTTCCCATCGTTAGGACTCGTTCGTGACCAAGCCCATCGTGCTGATCGCCGAAGAACTCTCGCCCGCCACCATCGAGGCCCTGGGCCCCGACTTTGACGTGCGCACGGTTGATGGCACCGATCGCCCGGCCCTGTTGGAGTCGGTGCACGGGGCATCGGCCATTTTGGTTCGATCGGCAACGCAGGTCGATGCAGAAGTAATCACCGCCGCACCCAACCTCAAGGTCATCGCTCGCGCCGGTGTCGGACTCGACAACGTTGACATCAAGGCGGCAACGACCGCCGGCGTCATGGTCGTCAATGCGCCGACCTCAAACATCATCTCGGCAGCGGAACTTACCGTTGGTCACATTTTGAGCTTGGCTCGTCACATCCCGGCAGCACATGCCGCACTGGCGCAGGGACAGTGGAAGCGTAGCCAGTACACCGGCACGGAGCTCTACGAAAAGACCATCGGCATCATTGGCCTCGGCCGCATTGGCGCGCTCATTACCGAGCGTCTGAAGGCATTCGGAACGAGCGTTGTCGCTTACGACCCCTACGTGACGTCGGCTCGTGCACAGCAGCTGGGTGTTACCTTGGTGACCCTCGACGAACTGCTCGAGCAGAGTGACTTCATCACGATTCACATGCCGAAGACACCCGAGACGACCGGCATGATCAGCACCGCTCAGCTCAAGAAGATGAAGAACACCGCCTACGTGATCAACGTCGCTCGCGGTGGACTTATCGACGAAGATGCTTTGTACACCGCGCTGACCACCGGTGAGATTGCTGGCGCTGGCCTCGACGTGTTCGTGAGCGAGCCTCCCAAGGATTCGCCCCTGTTGTCGCTGTCCAACGTGGTTGTCACTCCTCACCTGGGCGCATCCACCGATGAAGCTCAGGAGAAGGCTGGTGTTGCCGTTGCCAAGTCGGTTCGCCTTGCGCTCTCGGGCGAGCTCGTTCCCGACGCTGTCAACGTAGCCGGCGGAGTCATCGACCCCCTCGTTCGCCCTGGCATCGCGCTGGTCGAAAAGCTTGGTCAGGTGTTCTCTGGCCTCGCACAGACCAGCCCGCTGACCAGTGTTGATGTTGAGGTTCGTGGTGAAATCTCGAACCTCGATGTGTCGGTGCTCAAACTTTCCGCGCTGAAGGGCATTTTCAAGAACGTCGTGAGCGAATCGGTTTCGTACGTCAACGCGCCGCTGTTGGCTGAGCAGCGCGGTATTGAGGTTCGTCTGCTGACCGATGCCGAGTCGTCTGACTACCGCAACGTGATTGCGCTTCGCGGCGCATTGAGCGACGGCACGCAGATCTCGGTTGCCGGTACTCTCGTGGGCACTAAGCAGAACGAAAAGGTTATCGAGATCAACGGCTACGAGGTTGACCTGCCCATCGATGAACATCTCATCGTGATGCAGTACACCGACCGCCCCGGAATCGTTGCCGTTTACGGAAAAGAGTTCGGCGACGCCAAGATCAACATCGCCGGCATGCAGATTGCACGTCAAAAGCTTGGCGGTACTGCACTGTCGGTCCTCACTGTTGACTCGCCCGTTCCTGCCGGAATCCTCGAAAAAGTTCGTAAGGCGATTGACGCCGCCGTCATGCTCGAGATCGACATCACCGAATAATTCACGAAAGAGACACCATGGCTCGCACGCTCAAGCTCGCCGTCATCCCCGGTGATGGCATTGGCCCCGAGGTCATCGCCGAGGCGGTCAAGGTGCTGGATGCGGTTACCCCGCGCACCACGCTGACCATCGATAAGACCCCGTTCAAGCTCGGTGCCGATCGCTATCTGGCGACCGGTGACGTGCTCAGCGATGCCGACCTGCTCGAGATCTCGCAGCACGACGCCATCTTGCTCGGTGCCGTCGGTGGCGTGCCCGGAGACACCCGCATCCCCGCCGGAATCATCGAGCGTGGCCTGTTGCTCAAGCTGCGTTTTAGCCTCGACCACTATGTGAACCTGCGCCCGACCCGAATCTTTCCGGGTGTGACTAGCCCGCTTTCCAACCCGGGTGAGGTCGACTTCGTCGTGGTTCGCGAAGGAACCGAGGGCCCGTATGTGGGTAACGGCGGCACCTTCCGCGCCGGCACCGACCAAGAAATCGGCAACGAACTCTCGATCAATACCGCGCACGGTGTCGAGCGTGTGGTTCGCTACGCCTTCGAGCTGGCCGCCAAGCGCCCGCGCAAGAAGCTGACCTGGGTGCACAAGACCAACGTGCTCGTGCACGCCGGCGGACTGTGGACGCGCATCGTGAACAAGGTTGCCGCCGAGTTCCCGACGGTGAGTGTCGACTACCTGCACGTGGATGCCGCAACAATCTTCTTCGTCACCGACCCCGCGCGCTTCGATGTCATCGTCACCGACAACCTCTTCGGCGACATCTTGACCGACCTCGCTGGCGCGATTAGCGGCGGCATCGGTCTGGCAGCCTCTGGAAACATCAACCCGACCAACGTTTTCCCGAGCATGTTCGAGCCCGTTCACGGCTCGGCTCCCGACATCGCAGGTCAGCAAAAGGCCGATCCGACAGCAGCAATTCTGTCGGTGGCCATCATGCTCGAGCACTTCGGTGAGCCGGAGGCAGCGGCGGCCATTGAAAAGGCTGTGACCGATGACCTCGCTGCTCGCGGGGGAGACAAGCGTACGACCAGCGAAATCGGTGACGCGATAGTGGCTCGCCTCTCCTAAAACTTTCTCGACAGCGCAACTAGAAATACCCAACTAAAGGACACCCTCATGGCAGCTCAGGACACGACGACGTTTCCGCTCAGCTACAACCTGACGCCCAGCACTGCTGCACGCGCCGAGGCTGAGCGCGAGGCGATTCTGGCCGACCCCGGTTTCGGTAAGCACTTCACTGACCACATGGTTGTCGTCGACTGGGACGTGACGGGTGGATGGCACGATGCACGCGTGGTCCCATACGGCCCGCTGCAGATGGACCCGGCATCCGCCGTTCTTCACTACGCGCAAGAGGTTTTCGAGGGGCTCAAGGCCTACCGTCACGCCGATGGCACAATCTGGACGTTCCGCCCCGAGGCGAACGCCCGCCGTTTGCAGCGTTCGGCCCACCGTCTGGCACTGCCCGAGCTGAGCGTTGATGATTTCATCGAGTCGCTTCGCCAGCTCATCGCCGTTGATGGAAAGTGGGTTCCGTCGGCTCCGGAGACCAGCCTCTACATTCGCCCCTTCATGTTCGCCAACGAAACGTTCCTCGGCGTTCGTGCCGCCCACCGCGTGGCCTACTACGTCATCGCCAGCCCTGCTGGCGCATACTTCGCGCAGGGCGTGGCCCCGGTTAAGATTTGGCTCTCAACCGAGTACTCGCGCGCCGGTCGCGGAGGCACCGGTGCGGCTAAGTGCGGCGGAAACTACGCATCGTCGTTGCTTCCCCAGGTCGAGGCCTACGAAAACGGATGCGCTCAGGTGCTTTTCCTCGACAGCGAGACCGGCGAGCACATCGATGAGCTCGGTGGAATGAACATCTTCTTCGTGCACAAGAGTGGCAAGCTCGTGACTCCGGCCCTCACCGGAGCCATCCTGGAGGGCATCACTCGTGACAGCGTGATCACGCTGGCCAAGGATCGCGGTCTCGAAGTAGAAGAGCGTCACGTCGCAATCAAAGAGTGGCAAGACGGTGTTGCTTCGGGCGACATCACTGAGGTGTTCGCCTGTGGAACCGCAGCGGTCATCACGCCTATCGGTCAACTGCTCGGTCACGGCCTGTCAATTGGCGATGCCAACGCTCCTGCGGGGGAGCTCACCATGAGCCTTCGCAAAGAGCTCACCGACATTCAGTACGGCCGCCTGCCGGACCGCCACGGCTGGCTAACCAGACTCGACGGCTAAGGGCCACTCATGACTTCCAATTACCTGGTTTCGACCGCCACCGGAAGCGACGTTCGCGTTCGCTTCTGCCCGTCACCGACCGGAACCCCGCACGTCGGACTCGTGCGCACCGCCCTGTTCAACTGGGCGTACGCGCGCCACACCGGTGGCAAGTTCATCTTTCGCATCGAAGACACCGACGAGGCGCGCGACAGCGAAGAGTCATACGAACAGATCATCGAGGCGCTGAGCTGGCTCGGTCTGAATTGGGACGAGGGCATCAACGTTGGTGGCCCGCATGAACCTTACCGCCAGTCACAGCGCTATGACATTTACGCCAAGGTCGTCGAGACGCTCAAAGAGACCGGTCACGTCTACGAGAGCTTCTCAACTCCCGAAGAGATTGAAGAGCGCAACAAGGTCCGCGGGCTTGATCCCAAGGTTGGTTACGACAATTTCGACCGCAACCTCACTGATGAGCAGAAGGCTTCGTTCCGTGCCGAGGGTCGCGAGCCAGCCCTGCGACTGAGAGTTCCTGACGAAGACATCACGTTTGATGACCTCGTTCGTGGCGAAATTACTTTTCCCGCCGGTAGCTTCCCCGATTTCGTTGTGGTGCGCCCGAACGGGCATCCGCTCTACACACTGGTGAACCCGGTAGACGACGCCATTATGCAAATCACTCACGTTTTGCGCGGTGAAGACCTGCTCTCGTCTACGCCTCGTCAGATTGCGCTTTATCGTGCACTGATTGACGCTGGATTCGCAACGCATATCCCGCGCTTTGGTCACCTGCCCTACGTTATGGGTGAGGGCAACAAGAAGCTCTCGAAGCGCGACCCCGAGTCGAACCTGTTCCACCACCGCGACCGCGGGTTCATCCCCGAGGGTCTGATCAACTACTTGGCTCTGCTGGGCTGGTCACTCACGCACGACCGCGACGTTTTCTCTCTCAAAGAGATGGTCAAGGCGTTCGACGTTGCTGACGTGAACCCGAACCCGGCGCGTTTCGATCTCAAGAAGGCCGACGCCATAAACGGCGACCACATCCGCCTTCTCAAAGAGGACGACTTCGCGGCGCGCATGGTTCCGTACCTTCAGGCGGCCGGCGTGCTGGCTGTTCTGCCCAGCGAGGGTGACCTTGCGATTCTGGCCCAGGCAGCACCTCTCGTGCAGACCCGAATGAACGTGCTCAGTGAGGCCCCTGGCCTGCTGGCGTTCCTATTCACACCCACCGTCGAGCTCAGCGTCGACGAGGAGGCACTCGCTAGCCTGCCCGCAAACACCTCTGAGGTGCTCGCCGCCGGCATTGAAGCCCTCGAAGCCGTATCGGCCGAGAACTGGGTGACCGAAGCCATTCAGACATCTCTGCAGACCGCACTTATCGATACGCTCGAGCTCAAGCCACGCATCGCGTTCGGCCCGCTGCGCGTAGGCATCTCGGGTCAGCGCATTTCTCCTCCGCTCTTCGAGTCGATGGAGATTCTCGGCAAGGTCGATACCCTCGCCCGCCTGGCCAAACTGAGCGCCGTCATCGCTGGTTGAGTAGTCGACGTAGTCGGCGTATCGAAGGCACTGTCGTTTTGTCTGGCGCCGTCACGCTCGGCTAGAATGACTAAGTTGGTTTGGCTCGTCCGGCCGGCAATAAGTACCTTGGGGTATGGTGTAATTGGCAACACGGATGATTCTGGTTCATTTGTTCTTGGTTCGAGTCCAGGTACCCCAGCCATAAATTTCACAAAGAAAAAGCCCCGTCCGAATGTATTCATCCGGACGGGGCTCGTTCTTTGTGTGAGTAGTGGTTTTACCTTGTCAGTCGAACCTGAAAGCTGGCTGTTAGTCGCGCGGAGCGTAGAAACGGTAGAGGCCCTCGGCAACAACAGCAGGCTTCTCGCTACCCTCAACCTCGACGGTCTGGGTAACTCCGAGCTGAATGCCGCCCTTGACCTCGGTGATCGAGTCGATGACCGCGTGCATGCGAATGCGGGAGTTGACCGGAACCGGTGCGACAAAACGAACTTTGTCGAGACCGTAGTTGACCTTGGTGTCGACATCGGTTGCATCGACCAGCTGACTCCACATCGGAATTACCAAGGAGAGCGTCAGGAACCCGTGGGCAATCGGGGTGCCGAAAGGACCGGCAGCCGCGCGCTCGGGGTCAACGTGAATCCAGTTGTGGTCGTTGGTGGCCTCGGCGAACATATTGATCTGTTCCTGCGTGACGGTGAGGTACTCACTGTGCCCGAGATCTGCGCCTTCCATGCCGAGGAGCTCTTTGTAAGTTACTGAGGTTGCCATTTGTTCTCTTTCTGTGGATGTTCGTTTCGTGTGTCTATGCCCGATTACTTGAATGAGCCAATGCCGGTGATTGCGCGCCCGACCACGAGCGCGTTTATTTCGTGCGTACCCTCGTAGGAGTAAATCGCCTCGGCATCGGCGAAGAAGCGGGCGACGTCGTAGTCGACAACGATGCCGTTACCACCGACAACCTCGCGGGCCAGGGCTACCGTTTCTCGCAGTAGCAGGCACGTCTGCATCTTGGTCATTGACGAGTTCTCGTCGACGAAAACGCCGTCTTGTTGCTGTTGGGTGAGCCGAACGGTCATCGACAGAGCTGCCGTGAGGTTCGCCAGCATGCGCGCGAGCTTTTCTTGAACCAGTTGAAAGCTGGCCAGCGGTTTTCCGAACTGTTCGCGTTCCATGACATATTTCAGGGCAGCCTCATAGGCCCCGGCCATGGTGCCGCAGGCGATCCATGAGACAAGAGAGCGCATGTTGCGCAACAAGCCCGCAACATCCGCAAAGTTGTTTACGTTCTGCAGCCGCAGCTCTTCGCTCACCTTCACGTCAACGAGTTCGATGTCGGCGTTCTGCATAATCTTGAGGGCGAACTTGCCGGTGATTTTGGAGTAGCTCACGCCCGGGGCATCTTTGGGCACCAAAAAGCACTTAACGTGACCGTCGGCCACGTCGCGCGCAAAGATTGCTAGCGTGTTGGCGGCGAAAACGCCACCAATCCAGCGCTTATTGCCGTTGATCGTCCAGGTGTCGCCTTGGCGCGCAGCGGTTGTGGCCAGACCTCGGGCAATATCGCTGCCGTGTTCGGCTTCGGTGAGGCAAAACACGCCAAAGGATTCGAAACTCTGAATCTTGGGGTCAAGCTCGGCGACCTGCTCGGGGCTGCCGCCTAGGTTCACGGTCGTGCGATAGAGCCCCGCGACGGCGTTGTAAAACGTTGAGACCGATGCGTCGCAACGAGCCAGCTCGAACGTACGAAATCCGGTGAACAGCTCGCTCGGCTTCTGGCCTGCCTCGCGAATTTCGATGGGATTCATCATGTCGAGACCCACCAGGTGCGGGATGATCTGCTCCGGGAATTCATCGCGCGACCAATAATCGTTGACGAGCGGACGAACATGATCATCAAGCGTTGCCCTTAGCCGCAGAATTGCCGCCTGCTCGGCCGGGCTCAGCAGAGAGCCAAAATCGAATTGGTCAGAGGCAAAAAGGCGAGTCATTACGCGTCCAATCCGAGCAGGCGCATCGCATTGGATTTGAGAATCTTCGGGCGAACCTCGTCTTTGAGTTCGAGGCCCGCGAAGTCGTTGATCCAGCGGTCGGGAGCAATCAGCGGGAAGTCTGAGCCGAAGAGAACTTTGTTCTGCAAAATCGAGTTCGCTTGTCGCACAAGATTGGCCGGGAAGTACTTGGGTGACCATCCCGACAGATCAATCCAGGCGTTGGCCTTGTGTGTCGCAACCGCGAGAGCCTCGTCTTGCCAGGGCACCGAGGGGTGCGCCATGACGATCTGCAGCGCTGGGAATCGCGCGGCGAGGTCGTCAAGCAGCATGGGGTTCGACAGGCTCAGACGCAAGCCGTGACCGCCGGGAAGGCCCGAGCCGATGCCGGTCTGACCGGTGTGCACGACAATCGGCACCTCCATCTGCTCGATGGTTTCGAACAGGGGAGCAAAAGCGTCGGCGCTGGGGTCGAAGTTTTGTAGCGTCGGGTGAAACTTGAACCCGCGAACTCCGTAGTCTTCGAAAAGCATGCGAGCGCGGTCAACGGCTGCCTTTCCCTGTAGTGGGTCAACTGATCCGAATGGAATGAGAACGTCGTTGTTGCGGGCCGCGCCCTCGGCAATCTCTTCGCTCGAGTTGGGCTTGTGGCCCAGGCTCGTCGAGGCGTCGACAGTGAAAACGACTGCTGCCATTTTGGCTGCGCGGTACATCTCGGCGATGGCATCGAGGCCGGGGCGAGGCCCGTCGGTCTTGAAATACTTGCTCGCGGCATTCACCAACACGTCTGAAAGTGCGTTGTGGCCGTGGTCATCGACCTCGACGTGCACGTGCGTGTCAATCGCGACAAGGTCGTCGACGTTGAGTCCCAGCTCGTAACGGGTTCCCATAGTGATTACTTCTGGCTGCGGTCTAGCTCGGGCGGCAGTGCGGGCATGCGCTCGCCGACCGACTGCAACGAGCCAGCAAGAGGGCCCGCAAATTCGGCGGCGAGATCGTCTGATGACCATCCACCGTCTTTGAACTCGGTGGCAGCTGCCTCGGGGTGCGTCCAGACCTGGAGACGGTCGCCGCCAACGCCAATGGCCTGGCCGGTGATGTTGGCAGCGGCATCGGATGCGAGAAAGGCGACGAGGCCGGTGACGTCGCGTGCAGAGCCGAAGCCGATTTCTTTGCGGAAGAACTCGGGCATGGGTTCACCGGCGACATCCGCCTCAACAGCGGCGGCAAAGTAGGGAACCGTCGCGGTCATGGCGGTGGCGGCAACCGGAATAACCGCGTTGGCGGTAATGCCGGCCCTCTTGAGTTCGAGTGCCCAGGTGCGAACCATGCCGACGATGCCGGCTTTGGCTGCTGAGTAGTTGGTCTGGCCAAAGTTGCCGCGCTGACCGGTGGGGGAGCCGATGGCGATGATGCGGCCGGGGATCTCGTTCTCACGCATGTAGGTGGCGGCCTCGCGAACGCAAGTGAATGTGCCGCGCAGGTGCACGTTGATGACGAGGTCGAAGTCTTCGTCGCTCATCTTCCACAGCACCGTGTCGCGCAGAACGCCGGCGTTGGTAACCAAGATGTCGAGGCGACCGAAGGTATCGACTGCGGTCTTGACCAGCTTCTTCGCGGTCTCGGTGGGGCCGACGGGCGCAACGACGGCGACAGCCTTGCCGCCCGCGTCGGTGATGCCCGCCACAGCCGCGTTGGCAACCTCGGCGTTGACATCGTTGATGACTACAGCAGCACCCTGGCGCGCGAGCTCCTGAGCGTAGGCCAGGCCCAGACCCTGTCCGCTTCCGGTGACGATGGCTACTTTGCCTGCAAGTGACATAAAGACTCCTCGGTGCGCACCCCTTGGCGAGTGCGGTTTGCTTGTATAACCTAAATAATGACAACTCAAATTCTTTGAATAGTCAATAGTTTATTTTATCAACTAATTGCGGAGGGGGTGAACTATGGCTGCAGAAACTTCCGCGCTTCGACACCGTCTGCGGTCAACTGATTTGGCAACGGAAATTGAGTTCCTCATGGCTCGTGCGCGCGCCCTCGGAACGACTCACGCAAACGAGCAGTTGGCTTCGCTCAAGCTCAAAGCTCGCTCCTACGCCGTGCTCGCTTTAGCGTGTAGCCAGTCGCGCCCCTCCCAGCGCGAACTCGCCGAATTCTTGAGCCTCGATGCCAGCCAGATTGTTGCTCTGGTTGACGACTTAGAGCGCAGGGGATACGTCGTGCGCGAAGCCGATGTCAGTGACCGTCGATCCAACGTCATTGTGGGCACATCCGAGGGGATGGCGCTCTGTCAACGTGCCGTCAGTGCAGTCACTGTTGCCGAAAATAAGTCGCTCAAGGCCCTCGATGAGGCTGAGCGCGACCAGCTTCGAGATCTGCTGGCTCGAGTCGCTTTCGAGGGCTAGATCGGGGCGAACATCTTTCGCAAGTCTGCCTTGCGAATCTTGCCGCTGCCCGTGCGAGGGAACTCGTCGACGATGATGAGGTTTTTAGGCATCTTGTAGCGCGCGATTCGTCCGTCAAGGTGAGCTCGGACTTCGTCAAGGCTTGTGGATGCGCCGGGAACGACTGTGACGACAGCCCAGGGCACCTCTCCCCACTTCTCGTCGGGGATGCCGATGAGGGCGACGGCCGAGATGTGTCCGAGCTCGATGATCATCTGTTCGACTTCTGCCGGGTAGATGTTCTCGCCACCAGAGATGATCATGTCTTTGAGCCGGTCAGCGATGAACAAGAAGCCGTCTTCGTCGAAATAACCCATGTCTCCCGAGCGGAACCAGTCGCCTTCGACAAACGCGTCACGACTTGCCTCGGGGCGGTTCCAGTATTCCTCGATGACATTGTTGCCACGAATGAGGATTTCCCCGATTTCGCCGACGGCGACGTCGCTGAAGTCTTCATGCACAACGCGCAGATCCGCGAAGAAGTGGGGGAGCCCGGCCGAGCCGGCTTTTTCGCGGGTAAATGTCGGTGACAGGGATGTTGCTCCGGGTGACGTCTCGGTCATTCCGTAGGCGCCGGTAAACGAGACACCTTTTTTCTCGTAGGCATCGAGCACGCGCATGGGCATTGCCGAGCCGCCACAGGTGACGTTACGCATCGACGATAGGTCGGTCGCGGCAAACTTCGGGTGCTCAGACAGCATTTGAAACGTGGTCGGGACCCCACTGAGCATGGTGATCTGGTATTCCTCGATGAGTTCGAGAACGCGGCCTGGGTCGAACGCGGTTTCGAGAATCAGCGTTCCGCCCTTGAGCATGACGGGGAATGCGCCCATGCCCAGGGCGGCGATGTGGAACATCGGTCCAATGAGCAGGGCCATCTCTGACGAGGTGACGTCGTAGTCGACGAGCGCGTTGAAGGTATTCCAGGTCAGGTTGCGGTGCAGCAACAAAGCACCCTTGGGGTGCCCGGTTGTACCCGAGGTGTAGAGGATAATCGCCGGGTCGTCTTCGCCAACTTCGGTATCCATGAACTCTGCGTGTGTGCTTCGAAACGAGGCGAGCGACTGGCTTTCGGGGCTGCCGGGACCGTCGGCGGTGAGCAAGCGCAGGTTCTCGATGCCAACCGCGCTTCGGGTGGCGAGGTCGGTCAGGGCATCCGCGTGCACCAGGACGCGCGAGCCCGAGTCTTCGAGCGCGTAGTGCAGCTCGGGCGCGGCCAACCGGGTGTTAAGCGGAACAAAGATTGCGCCTAGTGACGTGGTCGCGAAGAACACCTCGAGAAACACGGGATGATTCTCGCCGAGGTACGCGACGCGATCACCTTTGGCGATGCCGGCGCCGGCCAGCGCGTGTGCCAGGGAGTTGATGTTTCGGTCGAACTCGTCGTAGGTCAGTTTTACGCCGGCCGAGATAATGGCAACCTTGCCGCGCGACTTGATTCGACGACGGTGAATCCACGAGCCGAGGCCTTCGTTCTGCATTGACCCTGGTCCTTCCCTTAGCGACGATGCTACTGACCAAATTAGTTGATAAACACAATAGTTATTTTCTGCACGGAATTACTAGCGTCGGGGTTTTCGGAGTCCTACTCTGAAAACTCATACGTTTTCGATGCAAGGGAGCATTGATGAAGACAACGCAGGCCGCCGTCATTCGCGAAAACGGCGCAAACTTCACGTTCGAAGAAGTCACGCTTGCTCCATTGGGGTTCGGCGAAGTACTGGTTCGCAACATCGCTACGGGTGTCTGTCACTCCGACATCGTCGCCGCGAACGGCTTGGTCTTTAGCCCGCGCATCCTCGGCCATGAGGGCGCTGGCGTGGTGGAAGAGGTCGGACCCGGCGTCACCAACTTCGAGGTTGGTGACAAGGTCATCATGGGTTTCAACTCCTGTGGTCTTTGCGGTAGCTGTCTTTCAGGCAGGCCCTTCGCGTGCGAGTCATTCCTGCCGCTGAACATGCTGTGCCAGCGTCTCGACGGCGCTGTCACCATCCACGATGCCCATGGGGGCGAGATCGCCGGTAATTTCTTTGGTCAGTCTTCATTCGCGGCCCACTCGGTGGCGAACGTGCGAAACCTCGTCAAGCTCCCTGCGGATACGCCCGACGAGCTGCATAAGCTACTGGGGCCGTTCGGTTGTGGGCTGAGCACCGGAGCCGGAACTGTCATCAACGCCCTCAAGGTTCGTCCCGCAGAGTCGATTGTTGTCTTCGGTGCCGGTGGAGTCGGCTTGGCTGCGGCGATGGCGGCGTTGGCGTCGGGTGCGACCTGCGTCATCGTTGTCGACATCAACGACGATCGTCTCACCCTGGCTCAATCGCTTGGCGTTACGCACACCTTCAACGGCATGGACTCTGACCTTGTCGACAAGATTAACAAGGCCACGGACGGGGGAGCTCATTACGCCATCGATACGACGGGCAACATGAAGGTCGTTCGCACTAGCCACGAAGTTCTGCGCATCGGAGGCACGACAGCGATGGTCGGGCTCAGCGCCCCCGGTACAGCTGTCGAATTCGAACACATGGGCATCCTTGATGGCCGCAACATCATTGGCGTGGTCGAAGGGCACGCTGTTCCGCAGGTCTTCATCCCGCAGCTTCTCGACCTGTACAAGGTGGGCAAGTTCCCGTTCGACACCTTCGTCGTCCAGTATCCATTCGAGAAACTAAACGAGGCCATCGCCGACAGCATCTCGGGCGCAACGATTAAGCCCGTCATCGTTTTCTAGCGCTTGCGGACTGTTGACTGCCAGCGCACGATTTATTTCTCTTTTATCTGCCACTGGCGTTGGTTCTCCGATTTTTGGCACGCACTCGGTTACCGTGGGGCGTATAAGCGGGGGTTCGCGCCCTCATTACACATGAAAGGGATATGCCAACGATGGCTGACTCGACTCCTACGTTCATTAATCGCTTCCTCGCTGAGGTCTTCGGAACTTTCGTTCTGGTCTTCAGCGTCATCGGTGCGGCACTCTTCGCCACACGTCTCGTCGACGGCGGTCTCTACGCCGGTGCCGGCGTTGTCGGCGTTGCGCTGGCTCTTGGCCTCGGCGTCATGATTGCCGCCTACACGGTCGGTGGCATCTCAGGCGGCCACTTCAACCCCGCCGTCACCCTGGGTCTTGCCGTCGCCGGCAAGTTCGCGTGGAAAGACGTCATTGGCTACATCGTGGCTCAGGTCATCGGTGGTCTGATCGGTTCGAGCATTCTGTTTGCCATTGCCGCTAACAGCCCCTTCCTCGGGAAGTTCCAAGAAGGCGGCTTTGCCTCGAACGGTTTCGCCGACTCCTCGACTGATGGATTCGGCATCGTCGCCGCCATCATCATCGAGACTGTCGCAACGGCAATCCTGGTTTTTGTCATCCAGGGAGCAACAGACAAGCTGAACCCGGCCGGCTTCGCGCCGATCGCCATCGGTTTTGCTCTCGTCGTGCTGAACATCGTTGCCGTTCCCGTTTCGGGCGCTGGATTCAACCCTGCGCGTTCGCTGGCAACCGCTGTCTACGGTGGCCCGCACGCGATGGCTCAGCTGTGGGTGTTCATTGTGTTCCCCATCGTCGGTGGAATTCTGGCCGGCCTGCTGTACAAGCCGCTCTTCGGTCGCAAGAACGCATAGCAACCACTCACATCGTGAGGGGCGTATCCGAAAGGATGCGCCCCTTTTCGTATGCGCAATGACTGCCACCCGGGATAATCAAGCTGTGAGCAGTTCTCGCCGCATCGTCGTGGCCATCAATCCGAAAGCAGCGTTTGGCAAGCACTCCAAGCTCGGTGCAACAGTTCTTGCTCGGCTGAGGGGCGAGGGTTTCGATGTGCTCGAGATGCGGGCATCCACCTTCGAGGCGTTGCGTGATTCACTGGCTCGCGAACTCACTCAGACAGATGCCCTGCTGGTCGTGGGTGGTGACGGCATGGTCAGTCTCGCGGTCAACCTGGTGGCCAATAGCCGTATTCCGTTTGCCGTGATGCCCGGAGGAACGGGCAACGACTTTGCTCGGCAGCTGAACATGCCGGTGCACGATCTCGATGCATGCCTCGACGTTGTTGTGCGATCGCTGCGAACCGAGCCGGTGGCCATCGACCTCGGTCATGCGACCTCGACTCGAGACCGCGGCCTGAGCACCTACTTCGCGTGTGTGCTCTCGGCAGGCTTTGATGCCTTTGTGAACGAACGAGCCAATCGCATGCGCCGTCCCCGCGGTCCGAGTCGATACACCTGGGCGATTTTGTTCGAACTCATTGGCTTGCAGCCCCGGCCGTATGAGTTGACGGTCGAAGGTCAGGCGCGTGATGAAAGGGCGGTTCTCATCTCGGTAGCCAACAGTCGCAACATGGGTGGCGGAATGTTCGTCACACCCGAGGCGAGCATCACCGACGGACTCCTCGATGTCTTTATCGTGAGTCCGGTCACCCGCAGGCGATTGATTCGACTCTTGCCCTCAGTTTTCAAGGGCGAGCACGTGGGGGAGCCTGAGGTGCACATTGAGCGGGCACAGCGGGTGAGCTTGAATTCACCCGGAATTGTGGCATATGCAGACGGCGAGCGGATCGGCCCACTGCCTCTCGACATCTCTGTCGCGCCGGGTGCGGCGCTCTTGCTTCACGCCGATTAGGTCGAGTATTCCCGCCTGTGGCATACTCGATAAGTCGCAAAAACGGCCCCATCGTATAGCGGCCTAGTACGCCGCCCTCTCACGGCGGTAACGCGGGTTCGAATCCCGCTGGGGTCACCACAACAAAGAACGCCCGCTTTCGAGTGGGCGTTCTTTACTTTTTGGTTCCTTCTTTGGTAGCTTGAATAAATTCAAAATTTCGAAATAATGAGAATAATTCGGAATTAGCAGCTCAATGAGGAGTCAGGAATGACCGCAGTAGGTTCCATCAGCGAAATCGGTTACACCTCGATGCTTACCCGAGACCTCGGGGCATCCATGCGCAACGCGGCGGACATGTTCGGTCTCATCGAGACCGACTCGAACGGCAAGAAGGCTTTCTTCACTGCGCAGAACAAGCATCACGAGGTTGTTTACACCCAGTCCGATCGCGATGGACTCGACCACGTTGGTCTCGTCGTCCCCAACGTTCTCGAGCTCGACGCCATTCGCGCGAAGGTAGACCGAAACGGCTACCAAATTGTTTCGGAGAACCCTATCGAGGACTACATCGAGACCGGCTTCGCTTTCGTTGGTCCCGAGGGTTATACCTGGCAGATCTACACCGAGAAGCTCTCCTACTCGATGCTCAAGCGCGGCACCCTAACCGCAGACCGCCTTGGTCACGTCAACATCCAGGTTGTGGATGCCCCCGCCCAGGTTCGCTTCCTGCAGGACGTCTTCAACATGACTGTGTCGGACGCCATTGGAAACGAGCACTTCTTCCTGCGTTGCAACACTGACCATCACGGGATTGCAGTGTTTACGAGTGACTCGGCCAAGATGCACCACCACGCGTGGCAGGCCGGAAACATCATGGACCTTGCCCGCCTCGGTGACCGTCTCGCGCGAAAGGGCGCTCGACTGGCCTGGGGTCCCGTTCGTCACGGCGCTGGCGACAACATCGCTGTTTACTACGTCGAGCCCAACGGTGTCGTGACCGAGTACTACTGCGACATGGAGACAATTCGCGATCCCGAGCGTCCGATTCGCCACTTCGACCCCGATGACCTCTACTGGATCAACCAGTGGGACGGTCAGGTTCCTCCCGGAGTGCTCGACTGGGGCGTCGCGCCCGTCGGTCGGTAACCTCCCGCTCAGTGAGAATC
>JAHEGZ010000067.1 GCA_024644865.1 Aurantimicrobium sp. | reverse complement strand
AAGGGGCGCGTTTTTTGTTGAGTAGCTGGAGCGGGGCACGATCCCGCGACCTCACGATTATGAGTCGTGCGCTCTAACCAACTGAGCTACCCAGCCACGAATCGAAGGCCCACGCGACGAGCGCTAGCGAACATCCGAATCGGGCCCCGGGCGAGGATTGAACTCGCGACCCCTTCCTTACCATGGAAGTGCTCTACCACTGAGCTACCGGGGCGTTTGCAAACTTTCCGGCGATACCTCCGTCAAAGTCACCGTACGACAATACCACTAACCAATAGGCTCTTAAACATGCGTGATGAGACGACCACGCAGCCCGGCCACGAGTGGTGGCGTAGCGCTGTGATTTATCAGATTTACCCCCGCTCGTTTGCCGACTCCAACGGCGACGGCATCGGCGACCTCCCCGGCATTGCCGGCCGCCTGCCCAAGCTCGCCGAGCTCGGCGTGGACGCCGTCTGGCTTTCGCCTTTTCAGAAGAGCCCGCAAAAGGATGCCGGTTACGACGTCAGTGACTACTGCGACGTTGACCCGCTGTTCGGCACGATGGCCGACTTCGACGCACTGCTCGACGAGGCCCACGGGCTTGGCCTGCGGGTGATTGTTGACCTCGTTCCGAATCACTCTTCCGAGGAACATGAGTGGTTCAAGGCAGCACTTGCCACTGGCCCGGGCAGTGAAGAGCGTGCTCGCTACATGTTCCGCGACGGCAAGGGCGCCAACGGCGAGCTTCCGCCGAACAACTGGGAATCCGTTTTCGGTGGCCCGGCGTGGACCCGCACCACCAACCCCGACGGAACACCGGGTCAGTGGTACCTGCACCTTTTCGACTCGAGCCAGCCCGACTTCGACTGGACCAACCGCTGGGTTCGTGACCGCTTCATCGAGATTCTGAAGTTCTGGCTCGACAAAGGCATCGACGGATTCCGAGTCGACGTTGCCCACGGCCTGGCTAAGAAGGCTGGCTTGCCCGACTTCTTAAGGGACGAAGCGTATTGGCTGACCAAGCCCGAAGACCGCCCCGAGAACCCCTACTTCGGCAACGACGGAGTTCATGAGATTTATCGCGAATGGCGCGCACTGCTCAACACCTACGCCGGAGATCGCGTTCTCTGTGCCGAGGCGTTCGTTGAGCCGCTGACCAAGATGGCCAAGTGGGTACGCCCCGACGAAATGATGCAGGCGTTCAACTTTCCGTACCTGGTCACACGCTGGGTTCCCGAGAAGCTCCACAAGGTCATCGATGATTCACTCGCCGCTTTCCACGCTGTAGGAGCCCCGAGCACCTGGGTGCTCTCGAACCACGACCAGGTTCGCCACGCCACGCGTCTGGCGCTCGACCCGAGCACGATGACCGCCGATCGCATCACCGGCGTCGGCCCGCTCACCGAACCCAAGCCCGATCGAGCTGAGGGTCTGCGTCGCGCTCGTGGCGCATCCACGCTCATGCTCGCACTCCCGGGTAGCGCTTACCTTTACCAGGGCGAAGAACTCGGACTCCCCGAGGCAATCGATATTCCCGACGCCGATCGCCAAGACCCGACCTTCTGGCGCACCAACGGTGAGTCGTACGGTCGAGACGGATGCCGCGTGCCGATTCCGTGGGAGGCCGAGAAACCGTCTCTCGGCTTCGGACCGAGTGACCAAACCTGGTTGCCTCAGCCGGCGGAATACCGCGAATACTCGCGTGATCTTCAAGAGGGTGTCGACGGCTCGACGCTCGAGCTTTACCGCACGCTATTGCGCCTGCGCCATGAGTTTGGGCTCGGAACTGGCTCGTTCGAGTGGCTGCCCGGCTTTCCGATTGAGGTTCTTGCGTTCGCGAACAACGGCATTCGCATCTACTTCAACATGTCGGATGCCCCCGTGCCGCTGCCCGAGGGTGAAGTTCTCGTAGCTAGCGCCGATGTCGCCAGTGGCAGCCTGCCCGCAGCCGCAGCCGCCTGGATTCGCTAAACGCGAGTGAGCCATCCGCGCGCGTGCGCGTTACTTGGCGTTGGCGCGTAGCCACGCCAACGGGTCGATGTAGCCGTTGATCTCGTCAACGCGGATCTCGAAGTGTAGGTGGGCGCCGGTGGAGTATCCGGAATCACCGCACTGACCGATGATGTCGGTGACCTGAACACGCTGACCGAGCTTGACTTGAATCGAGCCCTCCTTGAGGTGGGCGTAAACGCTCCACACCTTCTGGCCCTTGATGTTGTGCTCGATGATGACGTGGTACCCAAGCGAGCTGTATTCCTCTTGGTAGATGCCCACGACGACACCGTCAGCGATTGCCTGAATCGGGAAGCCAATGCCCGGGTTGAAGTCGATCCCGTGGTGGAAGACAGTGCCGCCACCACCGAATGGGTCGGGGCGAGTTCCGTAGAGGTCGCTGAGGGGAACGGTCATGCGAATCGGCCATTGAATCTTGCCGGTCGGATTATTGATGTAGCTCTCACCCGAGATAAATCCGGTGCGGCCGTCGTAGAGCGTGGCCGAAACGGTGTCTCGCCCGATGACAGTCTCGCCCGAGCCGGCTTCAACAGCCTGGCCCTCGACGTATCCGGTGCTGATTGCAGCGTTCATGGAGCGAAGCTCGTCGGCGGTCAACAGTGCGTTCGCGGGAACACTCGTGGCAACGGCCAGCCCCGCGATGAATGCCATTGACACCAGAGTCACGACCCGGCCTGTGCGGCGGCGTGGCGACTCGTTCTGTGTCTTGGCAGGTTTGCGGGATGCGCGTTCCTTGACTTTGCGAGCCAGCAACACGGGCTTGCTCGACTCACGAGGTGACGCGGCCGCAACCGCTGCGACTACCTCGGGCGCGAGGGGCGCGGGTTGTGCAGGGGTGACCGCAGGCGCGACCTGCTGTACCGGCGCTTCACCCGCGGCGGCGCGACGCTCTGCCTCGCGCGCTTCACGTCGGGTTGCGTACTGCACAGAAATCCTCACGATACGTGTCAGCCGACTCGAGCCAGCCGGAACAGATTGGTAACGGAACTTCAAGGCTACCCAGTGTGGAGGGAGATATCCACCTTGGAAAACCCCTGTGGAGCCAAATCACAGGCGGACGTTACTCAATTCGGTTGGCGTTGAGGATCTCTTCGAGTGCCACAAACAGGGTTGGGTTTGCGGCCAGAGTGAGTTCTTCCCCCTCGCGCGCGCCACGGAATCCGCCTACTTGCGCGCCGGCTTCGCGAGCAATAAGTGCACCGGCAGCGTGATCCCATGGCTTCACGCCGTGCTCAAAATATGCATCGTTGCGACCAGATGCCACCGAGCACAGATCCAGTGAGCAGGCACCGGCACGTCGAATGTCGCGCACCTGTGGCAGCACCTCGACGAGCATCTTGGCCTGACGTTGACGCTTTTCAGCCGAATAAGCGAATCCTGTGCCCACCAGCGCCAGCGCGGGGTCGTGCTGCTGAGCGGTGAAGATCTGCTGGCCTCCCAGGAATGCCCCTCCCCCTCGGCTGGCCGTGAACAGCTCACCAATGCTGGGGTTGACGACGGCTCCGGCCAGTGCGGTCCACGTGTTCGGGTCTGGTTCCCCCTCGACCACGGCAATACTGACCGCCCACGAGGGAATGTCGTAAAGGTAGTTGACCGTGCCATCGATGGGATCAACCACCCACGTCAGACCGCTCGACGAACTCGAGCCGCCGTTTTCTTCGCCGAAGAAGCCGTCGTTGGGGCGAAGCTCGGCCAGGCGGCCGCGCACAAAATCCTGCACCGCTTGGTCGGCGAAAGTCACAATGTCGGTGGCGGTCGACTTGGTTAGCGCGACCTCAACGCCTTGGCGACGGGTCGTCAGTGCCAGCTCCCCCGCCTCCTGCGCAATCGCTGTGGCAATGTTCAACAGGTCGGCAGGGTACGGTTGTTCCATGATTTCGAGACTACTAGGCACGCGCGCACGACGACTTTTGCTCATCGGGATGGGCATTGTTATCGTCGCTGCGCTGGCACTCCCCTTCAGCATCCTCGGCATCATGATTCTGCCTATTGGTGTGATTGTCGTGGGAATGGCGTTTGCCGAACTGCGTGCATCCTCGAAGAACGCCAAGCTGATCAACCCTCGCGTACTCTTGCTCACCGCAGTGCTCGCAATTGCGGCCATCACCATAGCCACCATGCTCGCGACCGTGCCCGAACTCGCCCTCAACACCAAAAAACATGGCCCGAATGATCAGTTCGTGATGATTCTTTACATCGTGGATTTCGTGTTGGTGATGTGGCTGGCTGCAGCCAGCGGCTACATCGGATACGCGCTGTGGCTCAAAGCTCGCTTCGGTGACGAGCGGCCCGAGGTCGACGGAAACTAAAAAATGGCCGGTGACTTTCGTCACCGGCCATTCTTGTTGCTCTAGGACTGGTAGGCCAGGGATCCGTCGATGTAGGTTTCGCGAACCTTGATTTCGTCCCAGCCGTCAGCTGCGCTGGTCCACGGGTCGATGTCGACAACTGCGAAGTCGGCGCGCTTGCCGACCTCGAGGCTACCGCGGTCATCCGCGTGAATCTGCCATGCAGCGTTCGTCGTGATTGCCGCGAGCGCCTCCTCGGGTGTTGCACACTCGGCCGGGTTGAGCACCTCACCGTTGGCCTGCATCTGACGCAACACCGCGGTGCGTGCGCTCTGCAGTGGGTGCACCTTCGACACGTTGTAGTCAGAGTGAAGGCTCGGGCGAAGGCCGACCTTGTACGCGGTCGAAACTCGGTCAAGCAGGTTGGCGCGCTCGGTACCGAGAATCGTGTCGCGGAAGGCGGCACCCCAGTAGTACACGTGGTTCATCAAGAAGCTCGGGCTTACACCCGCGGCCGCCATACGCTCAAGGTGATCATCGGTGGTCACCGAGCAGTGCTCAAAGCGGTGACGCAGGTCATTCTTGCCATATGTCGGCAGCAGGCCCTCAAGGGTCGAGAGCGCGAACTCGACGGCAGCGTCTCCGTTGACGTGACACATGACCTGCCAGCCGTCGTCAAGGCCGGCCTTGAGTACGTCGCGCATGCCATCCGGGGTCCAGTTGGCGTGACCACCGGTGTCTTCACCCAGATACGGCTGCGAGAAGTAACCCGAGCGACCCTGGTTCGAACCGTCGGTGACGACCTTCCATGCGTCTGCGCGAACCATCTCGTCCCCACTGAACGGGGTGACGCCGGCTTGCTTCCAGGTGGCAGCGGTTTCGGCCGAGGACTTTCCGGCCATGATCGAGAACTGAGCCGTCGAGACGCGGGTGGGCAGTCGCTTGGCGCCGTTGAGCTGGTGCAACATTGCAACCTCGGGAACTCCAACGATTGCTCCGGTTACGGCCTCGCGAACCGAAGTCACACCTTGGCTGGCACACATGTTCAGAATTTCGAGAATGCCCGCGGCGGTCTCTTGCTGAGTCGGGCGAGGCAGGCTTCCGGCAACCATCATGATTGCTCCGGCCTCACCGATGACACCATTGAGCTTGCCATCTGCACGACCGAAGTGACCACCTGCGGGGTCTTGCGTGTTGTCATCCACGCCAGCAGCAGCAAGAGCGAGCGAGTTTGCATAGAGGTAGTGCTGTGAGGCGTTCATGACCATCACCGGGTTGTTTGGCGAGACCTGGTCGAGAATCACACGGGTCAGGTCGGGCTCTCCGGGGTACAGGGCGGGGTCGAACAGCTTGCCCAGAACATACTGCCCGTCGGGAGTCTTGGCCGCGGTCTCTTTGATGCGCTCGACAACCGAGTCGAAGGTCGGGCACTCGTCGTGCGAGACATCTGTCCAGCTGAGATTGAGCAGTGAGGTCCAGATGTGCATGTGGGGCTCGATCAGGCCTGGAATCACAATGCCTTCGGGCTTGAGCACCGTGGTGGATGCCCCGGCAAGGTTCTCAACATCACTGAGCTTGCCCAGGGCGATGATCTGGCCACCCGAAACAGCCATCGCTTCGGCTGTCGGAGAGGCAGGATTACCCGTCGAAATCGTTCCCACCACAAGGAGGTCTGCAACCGCGCCAGTTGGCTTTGACTTAGCGTGATGCGCCGGGTCAATGTTGGTACCCGCTTTCTTGACGTTGTCACCAACGTGCGAGTGGGCAAGGGGGCTGGGTGTGCAGCAGGCGTCAGACATGGTCGAAACCCCTCAGAAGTCGGTTGACCAAACATACCACCGGGACTGAGCCGTGGGTCTAGCGCCGGTACTTAGGCGTTCGCCAACGCAATTCCTCGGCGCATGAGAGCAATGGCATCGCGCGCCAGCACCAAGCCGTCGGAGTAAGGCTCACGCCAAATCGAAAGTGCTCCGGCCACCGGCGCGGGCAGGATGGCCCGGCTGAATGCTTCGACACCGATTGGGCCGCTGTAAGCGCCGGCAACCGCGTGACGAACGGTGCCGACAATGTCAACCACACCCGAGCTAAGCAGCGCCCGACCCGACTGCCCGAGTTCGAGATAACCCAGTTTGGGTAACGCGAGGTCAATTGCCGCGAGCATGTCGGCCTCTTCGATGGCCATGTGAAAAGTGTCGAGGTGAATGCGCAAGTGGTCTGACTCGCTCGCCGCCACAAAGGCCATCGCTTGCGCAGCAGTGTTTACGACCGACGTCTCGTAACGGTTGAGCACCTCAAACGTCAGCGTGATGCCGCGTTCGTTCGCGTAGTCAGCGGCGGCGCCCACCTCGCGAGCGGCTCGCACAAACTCATCCTGGGTGGTTGGTTCGGTCGGGTGACCGAAGACCCCGTATTGCACCCCGTTCACCTGAGAGCTGCCTAGGGTCACCGCAAGGTCAACGACAGAACGCAGGGTCTGCGCTCCCGCTTGACGCTCCTCGGGGTCGGCCGAGCTCACGAGCGTTGTCGGCGTGTGGCCGCCGCACATGGTGATGGGTGCTAGCGAGCGTTCGCGAAAGAGGGCACTCAGGGTGGCGGCATCCGTGGCATTGGGGTCGAGCGGTGGAAGTCCTACGTGACTAAAGCCGAGTTCAGCTAGGGAATCGAGAAGTTTCGGCATGGTCGCGAGGTCGACGTCACCCTCGACAACGTTGACGAGACAAGCGAGCGGATTCACCACGATTACGATCGACTAGTTCTTAGCTGCGATGACGCGTTGGGCAGCTTCAATTGTGGCCGAAAGGCCGTAACCGTACTTGTTACGCAGCTCCTCGTCATCACCGAACCCTGAAAAGACCTGCGGAATCCCAAGTCGCTCAAAGCCGGTGAGGTTGATGCCTCGGTCGACGACGACATCTGCGATGCGAGAAGCCAGACCGCCGTACGCGAGGTGGTCCTCGACCACAACGAACCGACCACCGGTCTCTTTGGCGCAGCGCTCGATGAGGTCAGCATCGATTGGCTTCAGGGTGAACATGTCAACCACGCGCACCGAGTGGCCCTTGGCCTCAAGAGCATCCGCGGCCTCAAGGGTCTGAGCCACCGTGGTGCCGTGCGTGAAGATGGTGACGTCGGTGCCCTCGCGGGCGACAATGCCCTTGCCGATTTGGATGTCGTGCTGCCCGGGCTCGTACAAGACCATGTCGCTCTTGCCCACGGCAAGGCGAATGTAAATCGGACCCTGCATTTTCATCGACTGGCGCAGAATTTCGCCGACCATGAGGGGGTCACCAATCGAGGTCACCGTCATGTTCGTGAGACTGCACATCAGCGAGAGGTCTTCAACCGCATAGTGAGTCGAACCGCCGTTGCCGACCAGACCGCCGTGCGTGCCGATGATTTTGACGGGCAGGTTCGGGTAGCAGACATCCGTTCGAATCTGCTCGAGAGCACGCATGCTCAAGAACGGAAGCATGCCCGAGACCACAGGAATGTTGCCCTCGTAGGCCAACCCCGCAGCGACGCCAACGGCGACTTGCTCGGCAAGGCCGACATCAAGGAAGCGGTCGGGGAACTTCTCGCGGAACTCCACGAGGGTCATGCCAATGTCGGGAGTGACGGCCCAGAGGTTGGGGTATTCCTCGCCGAGGTCGGCGAGCGTCTGGCCAATGACCGTGCGAGCAGAGAACCACTCGCCGAATGTAAAGGTAACGGGCATTAGTTCTTCTCCTTACTGGCGCGCGATGCTTCGAGCGAGGCCATGGCCCGTTCGAGGTCTGTTTGACCGAGTGAGCCGGCGTGCCAGGCCAGATTGCGCTCCATGAAGTCGACGCCCTTGCCCTTGACGGTTTCGCAGATGAGAACCGTCGGGCGGTTGCTTTCGGGCGCCGGGAGGTTATCCAATGCCTTGACGAGGTCTGCCATGTCGTGGCCCTCAACCATGACGACGTTCCAACCGAACGCAGCCCACTTATCGGGATACGGTTCGAGCACGATGCGGTCTTCGCCGAAGCTGGTCATGAGCTGACGGTTGCGGTCGACAATGGCGACGAGGTTGCCCAGCTCGCTGCTGCGACCTGCCATGGCGGCCTCCCACACCGAACCTTCACCGGTCTCACCATCACCGAGCAAACAGAAAACCCGATGTGGTTCGTTGCGTTGCCGCGCGCTCTTGGCCATACCGACGGCAATAGGAAGGCCGTGCCCGAGCGAGCCGGTCGATGCCTCGACGCCGGGCAGCTGAACTTTGCAGGGGTGCATGCCGAACGCACTGTCGAGTTGACCGTATGTCTCGACGATTTCGTCGAACTCGAAGAAGCCACGCATCGCCATCGCGATGTACATGCAGACAGCGGCATGTCCCTTGCTCAGAATGAACCGATCACGAGCCGGGTTCGCAATGTTGCTCGGGTCGATGTTCAAGCCGTAGTGATACAGCGCAATCAGAATGTCGGCCACCGAGAGGTCGCCACCGATGTGCACGGCGCCCTCGTAGGTTCCACACAGGTACAAGAGCTTCGAGCGAAGTTCAAAGGCTAGATCTTCGAGCTCGGCCACCGAGTGACGCTGGCCGTGTGAATCAAGAGTGCTCTGACTCATGGGTGTCTCCTTGAAAACCATGGGGGCATCGTTGCCTGCAGTAAGAGGCTACAAAGTTCACTCGAGCAACTTGTTTCTCAGTGTGCACGCGCATGGGCAATGCGTGCACGACCTGGTTAGCCGCCGACGGCGGCAGAGATGCGGGCGGCGGCGGCGCTGAGTAGGTGCGCGATCTGCTCGGCATCCACATCACGCGGAAAAAAGAGCACGGCGAGCGCGGCGGGCTGACCGCCGACGATGACAAGCGGAACTGCGATCGCGGCAACACCGGGAAGTACCTCGTCTTGACTGACCTCGAAGGGCTTCGGCGGAAAGGCTGCAGGATCGACCTGCGAACGAAGCACTCGGCCAGGAGCACCTCGGTCAATAGAGTGACGACTACCCGGCTTGCGGGCAACGGTGGTTCCCGCCTTGTGAGGTTCGGCCGTGCTGAGCGTCACGGCCGATTCGCCGTCGTAAGTGACGAGCATCGCTGTCATCTGCAGCCGCTCCGCAATCGCCTCGAGCTCTGGCGTGGACGCCGCCTGCAGGCTCTTGGCCACGCCGCGAGCCAGGGTCGACAGCTTGGTGCCGAGGGTGAGCGCGCCTGTGAGATCTCGCTCGACAAAGCCGTGTTGTTCGAGAGTCTTGACCAAGCGATAGGCCATGGATCGATGGATGCCCAGCGCGGCGCCAAGCGTAGCCACTGTCATCGGGCCCTCCGAGGCACCAATCAACTCGAGTGCCGTGAGCCCACGCGACAGGGTCTGTGACCCAGAATCCGTCTTCTCTGCACTCATATACATGTCTTTCTCTTGCGCTCGGCGACACAGGGCGCGTAGCCTTGTTTCATTATTTAGAATACTGTCTCAATTATAGAGACGCAAGTATTTCAGGAAAACCTCGCGAACATCGACAAAGGAGCACCTCGTGCAGTTCCACTATCGCGGTTACGTCTCGGAAGACCCGCGCATCAAAGCCGCTGCCGGCCACGGCATCAATCGCCCCGACGACCTACCCGACGAGATGGATGTGCTCGTTGTGGGCACCGGCCCCGCTGCCGTGGCCGTCATCGCCCAGCTCTCGCGATTCCCCAGCATCAACGTGCGTGCCATTGAAAAGCGAGGGGGACGCCTGACTCAGGGTCAGGCCGACGGCATCGCCTCGCGCACCGTCGAAACCTTCGCCGCCTTCGGATTTGCCAGCGAAATTCAGGATGAGTCCTACCGCAACGTCGAGATGAACACGTGGTCGCCCGACCCGAAGAACCCCAAAAACATTATTCGCGTCGATCGCGTGCCCGACGACGCCAAGGGCCTGAGTGAGTGGCCACACATCTATGTGAACCAGTCGCGGGTGCTTGACTACTTCTTGCGCGACGCCGAGCGTGCGCCAGGCAAGGTCGTTCCCGATTACGGCATCGAGTTTGTGGACATGACCATCGACCGCACTCAGGAGTATCCCGTTGCCGCAACGATTCGTTATGTTGCAGGCCCGCGGGCAGGTCAGGAGCGCACGGTTCGCACCAAGTACCTGGTCGGCGGCGACGGCGCCCGCAGCCAAGTACGCACCGCAATGGGGCACAAACTACACGGTGACGCCGCGCTTCACGCCTGGGGCGTGCTCGACCTCCTGGTCAACACGGACTTTCCCGATTACCAGGTCAAGTGCCTCATCCAGTCGCACGACAACGGCAGTATCTTGCTCATCCCTCGCGAGGGCGGCTATCTTTCGCGCCTCTACGTCGACCTCGGCGAGACCGACGAAGACGACGCGGGCAAGGTTCGCGACACTCCTCAGCAGGCCATCATCGACCGGGCTAACGAGATTCTGCACCCGTACTCGGTCGACGTGAAGGGTGTCGCCTGGTGGTCGGTGTACGAGGTTGCTCACCGCGTGACCGACGGATTCGATGACGTTCCAGACGAGCTGCGCGGCACCGTGCATCCGCACGCCTTCATCATGGGAGACGCCTGTCACACACACAGCGCCAAGGCTGGTCAGGGCATGAACGTCTCGATTCAAGACGGCTGGAACCTTGCGTGGAAGCTCGCCGCCGTGCTCGAGGGTCGGGCTCCAGAGTCGCTGCTCGACACCTACTCGTCGGAGCGCAAGGTCATCGCCCAGAACCTCATCGACTTCGACAAGGAGTGGTCGAGCCTCGTGGCTAAGCCCGTTGAGGAGTGGGATGACCCGAGCGGTCTGGCCAAGTTCTACGACGACACGTTCGAGTTCCCGATGGGGTACATGACGCAGTACCCCGAGAACCAGATCACCACGAGCATGAAACACCAGCACCTAGCTAAGGGCCTGCCTATCGGCAAGGCCTTCAAGTCGGCTGAGGTGATTCGTCGTGCAGATGTGCGTTGGCGTCACATCGGCCACCTGCACGAAGCCGATGGTCGCTGGCGCGTGTACGTGTTCGCCGATACCGCTGCGCCGGAGCTCACCGGAACGCCGACCGCCGAGTTCGCCAACTGGTGGCAGAACGATCCTGCCTCACCCAAGGTGCTCTACACGCACGACGGTGGGGACACCGACGCCACCTTCGACACCAAGGTCATCTATCAGCAGGACTACACCGAGGTCGAGCCCGGTCCGGTCCCCGATGCGTTCAAGCCGGTCAAGGCTCCGTTAGGGCTCATCGACGTGAACCAGATTTTTAGTGCAGGTCACGGACGCGACATCTTCGCCGAACGCGAGATCTCGCGCGAGGGTGCCGTCGTTGTCGTTCGCCCCGACCAGTACATCGCCGGCATCTTTCCGCTGGATGCCCACGCCGAGATCGCCGCGTTCTTTGCCCAGCACATGCTGCCGGTCAACTAATCCACAGATGAAAACGCCCCCTCGCAGGAGGGGGCGTTTTCATCGGTACTACTTGATCGCGTCGATGACGCCGTTGAGCGTGGCCGACGGACGCATGACTGCGTTGACCTTGTCAACATTCGGGCGGTAGTAACCACCGATGTCGGCTGGCTTGCCCTGAACGGCAATGAGCTCTTCGACAATCTGCTTCTCGTCGGCAGCGAGGGCTGCGGCGACGGGGGCAAACGTGGCGGCGAGGGCTGCGTCGTCGGACTGCGCTGCCAGCTCTTGAGCCCAGTAGAGGCCGAGGTAGAAGTGGCTGCCGCGGTTGTCGATCATGCCAATCTTGCGTCCGGGCGAGCGATCCTCTTCGAGAAAGGTGCCGGTCGCTCGGTCGAGAGTGTCGGCCAGAACCTTCGCCTGCCCGTTGCCCGTGGTGATGGAGAAGTGCTCGAGTGAGGCGGCCAGAGCAAAGAACTCACCGAGTGAATCCCAGCGCAGGAAGTTTTCTTCAACGAGCTGCTGCACGTGCTTGGGGGCAGAACCACCAGCACCGGTCTCGAACAAGCCGCCGCCAGCAAGAAGCGGAACGATGGAGAGCATCTTGGCGCTCGTGCCAACCTCAAGAATCGGGAACAGGTCAGTGTTGTAGTCACGAAGCACGTTGCCGGTGACGGAGATGGTCTCAAGACCCTGACGGATGCGCGTCAGCGAGTAACGCGTGGCGTCGGCCGGTGCCATGATCTCGATGGTCAGTCCCGAGGTGTCGTGTTCGGGCAGGTACGCCTTCACCTTGGCGATGATCTGTGCATCGTGGGCGCGCTTCTCGTCGAGCCAGAAGATTGCGGGCGAACCTGTCGCGCGAGCGCGGGTCACCGCGAGCTTGACCCAGTCGCGCACCGGGATGTCTTTGGTCTGGGTTCCGCGCCAAATGTCACCTTTATCGACGTTGTGCGAGAGCAGAACCTCACCTGCGGCGTTGACGACCTCGACGCGACCGGCGGATGCGATTTCAAACGTCTTGTCGTGGCTGCCGTACTCCTCCGCGGCCTGAGCCATGAGCCCCACGTTCGGAACGGTTCCGATTGTTGCCGGGTCGAGCGGGCCGTTCGCCTTGACGTCATCGATGGTGGCCTGGTAGATGCCCGCGTACGACGAGTCAGGAATGACCGCAAGGGTGTCGTCCTCGCCTCCGTCGACTCCCCATAGCTTGCCCCCGTTACGAATGAGGGCGGGCATGGATGCATCCACAATGACATCAGACGGAACGTGCAGGTTCGTGATGCCCTTGTCACTGTTTGTGTAGCTCAGGCGCGGCCCGTGAGCGATCGCAGCATCAAACTCAGCAGCAATCTCGGTGCCCCCGGCGACCGTGCCGAGACCGGCGAGGATCGAGCCAAGTCCATCGTTGGCGGTGAGCCCGGCTTCGGCCAGAGCGGCACCGTGCTTGTCAAAAACGCTCGCGAAAAACGCCTTGACGACGTGACCGAAGATGATCGGGTCACTGACCTTCATCATTGTCGCTTTGAGGTGCACCGAATAGAGCACGTTATCGGCTTTGGCTTGCTTGAGGGTCTCGGCCAGGAATTCATCGAGCGCCTTGGCTGAGAGGAATGTGGCGTCGACAATTTCACCATCGAGAACTTTGAGTCCCGACTTCAGAACGGTTTCGGTGCCGTCAGCAGCGATGTGACGGATGGTCAGGGTGTCGGCTGCGGGAAGAACGACCGACTTCTCGTTCGAGAAGAAGTCGTCGTGGCCCATCGTGGCAACCCGAGTCTTTGAGCCGGCAGCGAACGGCTTGTTCACGTGCGGGTGCTTGCGCGCGTAGTTCTTGACCGAAAGCGGTGCACGGCGGTCAGAGTTGCCCTCGCGCAAAACGGGGTTGACCGCGCTTCCCTTGATCTTGTCGTAGCGGGCTCGGGCATCCTTCTCTTCGTCGGTGCCGGGCTCGTCGGGAAAATCAGGCACGTCGAATCCGAGAGCCTGCAGCTCGGCGATGGCGCCCTTGAGCTGCGGGATCGATGCCGAGATGTTGGGCAGCTTGATGATGTTGGCTTCGGGGGTCTTGGCCAGGTCGCCGAGCTCTTTGAGGGCATCCGGAACCTGCTGCTCGGGCGTGAGGCGTTCCGGGAAAATCGACAGAATGCGCCCGGCCAGCGATATGTCGCGCGTTTCGATCGAAACGTTCGCCACACCCGCATATGCCTGAACAATCGGCAAGAACGATGCGGTCGCCAGAGCGGGAGCCTCGTCGGTGTAGGTGTAGAAGATTGTCGAATCGGTCACGGTGCACGTCTTTCGTCTGAATAAATGTCGGCAGGTTAAAAGTATCTTGATATCAAGATATTTTCTACGTGGCGACGGTCGCAGCTCTGCGGAATACTGAAATCATGCGCTACATCATTTTCGTCATCGATGATGGCCTTGCTCCCGCTGACGGCGACGAGATGGATGCCATCGGCGCGTTCAACGATGCACTCAAGGCTGCCGGGCAGTTCGTGATGGCCGAGGGCATTCACTCCGGGGCTAACGCCCGCGTCATCGATAATCGGGGCGGCAATGGCTTGGTGTCGCCTGGTTCGCTGTACTCAGAGCCCGAGCGCTACACAGGGTTCTGGATTATCGACGCCGACGGCGAGGCGCAAGCCCTCGAGATCGCGCAGGGAGCATCTCGCGCGTGCAATCGCAAGGTGGAGTTGAGGGCGTACCTGTTGCCGCCTCAGGCCTAGCCCCTAGGGCTGACTCTCGCCGAACTCGCGTTTCATCAAGAACTGAACGTCGCGATCGATGTGTTCAAGACGACCGGTGAGGGCATCAAACCGCACGTTCATCTCGGAACGCAGCGACGACAGTTCCGTCTTGATGGCTCGCGTGAACGAGGTCATCAGAAAACCGAGCATTCCGAACAGAGCCGACGCGAAGACACCGATGACTGTCCATATCTGCGGTTCGTTCAATGTGAGCACCTTTCCATTGTGTAGCCAATGAAGGGAGCTTGCCAGCACTGCTCTTAACTGGATGCGCACAACGAGTGCATTGTGGATAGTTGGGCTTGAGAGAAAGGTGTGGTTCGAATACCCTGCGCCAGCCGGCAACAAAAACAGCTCCCCCAAAGGGGAGCTGTTTTTGTTGGTGGCGAGTGAGGGATTCGAACCCCCGAAGGCTGAGCCGTCTGATTTACAGTCAGATCCCTTTGGCCGCTAGGGTAACTCGCCGGCTACACCCGGCCGCGCTAGCGCAATCAGGTGCCCCTAAACAATACCCGGCTGGCGGGCTGAGTGAAAATCGCCCGTCGCCTAAACTAAGACCATGGCTGATTCATCATTCGACATCGTGAGCAAAGTCGACCCCATGGAGGTCGACAACGCCTACAACCAGGCAACCAAAGAGATCGAGCAGCGCTACGACTTCAAGGGTGTTGGCGCATCCCTCGAGAAGTCAGGCGACAAGTTCCTGATGAAGGCGAACTCCGAGGAGCGCGTCAAGGCCGTTCTCGAGGTTTTCGAATCGAAGCTCATCAAGCGTGGAATCACGCTGCGCCAGCTGGATGCCGGCGACCCGTTCCCCAGCGGCAAAGAGTTTCGCATCGAGGCAAAGATGAAAGAGGGCATCGACCAGCCCAACGCCAAGAAGGTCAACCTCGTCATTCGCGAGAAGGCACCCAAGTCGGTCAAGTCGCAGATTCAGGGTGACGAGATTCGCGTTTCTTCGAAGAGCCGCGATGACCTGCAGGCCACAATGGCGATTCTGAAGAGCGAAGACTTCGAGGTCGCGCTTCAGTTTGTGAACTTCCGCTAGTTACTTAAAGCCGAGAATTTCTTCGCCCCACGCCTCGCGCTCCGACCCGTTGGGGTCGTTGGCTACCGAGTCAGCGGCGTTGATGAGCAGGGTTGCCCGGGCATCCTCGTCGTAGTTGGGCCAGGTCGGCGAACTGTCGGTTGCCGGGTTGCCTGTGCGCCCAAACGCCGCCCATCGGGCCTGCATGCGAGAGCTGATCGTGTGCGCGGTGCGCAAACCGCCCAGCAAGAAACCAGGGTTTTTCTTGTTGATTTTCTTGGGAAGCGTTCCAAAAACGTAGGCGAGCTCGGTACCGTGTGAGGCCCCGATGCCCATCAGGCGAAACAGCGGTGGCGCCTGATCGAAGCGATACATCCAGGTCGGTGCGACGCGACTGTGCGCCGCCGCAACCCAGGTGCAGGGCATCCGAAAACCTGCGTCACGCGAAACCTTCATGCAAGCAGATTGCTTCGGATACCCCGGGTACGCGGCCGTAATTCTGTCCTCTGCTCCCACAAATTCAGGGCTTTCTTTCGCGACGCGGTCGAACATTTGATGAAGGCTCTCGCCGGTAATCGGCATGAGTGGCGACTTCATCAGCTTGAACAGCGCCGCTTCGTCGCGGTTGGTGCCAATGATCAGCGGGATGCGCATCTGCTCGCCGGATCTGAAAATGTTCACCGGATAGTCGGTGATGATGTCGCCATCGATGGCAGGTGCGAACGCGACGAGTCCGGGCCACGTGGTCGCAACGAAATCGAGGTGGTCGGTGGTCTTTGATGCGAGATCAAAAGCCGACAGTTCACGCAACTTGGTCTTCGCCTCGTCGTGCTTGATTCCCATGAGGTCGAGATAAGCCCCGGCAATCTGGGCCGTGCGCTCGGGGCCATAGACGCTCGTCGCCGGCGAGCTCTCGGCGATAGCGCGGTGAAAGAGTCCGCGAGCCTTGGGGCTCGTCATGAGAGTGGTCACGCATCCGCCACCGGCAGATTCGCCGAACAGCGTGACCTGGTTGCGGTCACCACCGAAGTCCTCAATGTTGCCCTGCACCCACTGCAGAGCGGCGATGATGTCGCGCAGGCCGAGGTTTGCTTCAAACACATGGTCTTTATCGCCGAACGAACGAAAGTCGAGGAACCCAACAGCTCCAAGGCGGTAGTTGATTGTGACGACGATGACGTCACCCTGGTCGGCGAGCGCCTGACCGTTGTAGATCGGCTGAGCCGAAAACCCGATGAAGTAGGCGCCGCCGTGTACCCACAACATGACGGGGCGCTTTCGGCCGTCGGTTGCCGCCGCCTTGGGCACCCACACGTTGAGCGACAGGCAGTCCTCGTCAATCTTGAGACCGGCGGGAATCGGAATGAGCTTGGTCGCCTCCTGAGGGGCAACCGAGCCGAACTCGAGCGCATCGCGCACGCCATCCCACTTCAGCGGAGGCTGCGGTGCACGAAAGCGGAGCTGACCTACCGGCGGTGCCGCATACGGGATGCCCAACCAACGGTAGGTGTCACCGGCGCGTGCGCCACGGACCTTGCCCTCGCGGGTGTCAACAATCAGGTTGTCGTCTGTAAATGCGCTCACGATACTGAGCCTAGTGAAAGCCTCGGGCTGGTCGTGAGAGAGTGAATACATGATTGACCGCAACCGCCTTGCCGACCTTTTTGACCGTGAGCGTGCGGAGTTCGTGCGCACTCATCCCAAGTCGAAAGCCGCCTACGAGAACGCCACGCACCTGTTCGGCAGCGTGCCCATGACCTGGATGAACAAGAAGGCCGGCGGGTTTCCGATTTACCTCGAGGACGCCAAGGGAAACCGTGTCACTGACATCGACGGTAATGAGTACATCGACTTCGCACTCGGTGACACCGGCTCGATGGCCGGGCACTCCGCCCCAGCCGTGGTCGAGGCAATCGTCAAGCGCGTGGCCGATCAGGGCGGTCTGACCACCATGCTTCCCACCGAAGACGCCGAGTGGGTCGGCGCCGAACTGACCCGCCGCTTCGGCATGGACAAGTGGAGCTTCTCGCTCACCGCAACGGATGCGAACCGCTGGGCAATCCGTCTGGTGCGAGCTATCACCGACCGACCCAAGATTCTGTTCCACGCCTACTGCTACCACGGCTCGGTTGATGAGGCCCTCATCGTCGTTGGCCCCGACGGACACGGCATGAGCCGCCCGGGAAACGTAGGCTCCCCCGTCGACGTCACCGAGACGTCACGCGTTGCCGAGTTCAACGACCTTGAGATGCTCGAGCGCGAGCTGGCGAACAACGACGTGGCCGCGGTACTCATCGAACCTGCGCTGACCAACATCGGAATCGTTCTGCCCGAGCCAGGCTACCTCGAGGGGGTGCGTGAACTCACCCGCAAGTATGGAACGCTTCTCATCATCGATGAGACGCACACGTTCTCAGCCGGCCCCGGAGGCATGACCAAGCGCGACAACCTCGAGCCCGACCTCGTCATTATCGGCAAGTCGATTGCTGGCGGCATCCCAACCGGCACCTACGGACTTAGTGCCGAGTTCGCCTCCCGCGTACTCGAGCGCACCGACCTCGACCTCATCGACATGGGAGGCGTCGGCGGAACGCTCGCCGGTAACCCACTGCAGGTTGCAGCGATGCGTGCAACCCTCGAGAAGGTGCTTACCGATGAAGCGTTCGAGAAGATGATCGACACCGCCACCTACTTCACGGATGGCGTGCAGGCGATCTTCGACCGGTACGACCTGCCCTGGGCGATCAACCAGCTCGGCGCCCGCGCCGAGTATCGATTCGCCAAGCCCTACCCGCGCACCGGTACGGCCGCACACGAGTCAGCCGACGGTGAACTCGAGGACTACATCCACCTCTACTTGGCCAACCGCGGAATCATGATCACGCCGTTCCACAACATGGCGCTGATGTGCCCGACGACGACGACGACGGATGTCGACAAGCACCAGATTCACTTCGAAGCCTGCGTGCGCGAGCTGCTCAACATCGAGGTCACCTGCTCGTAAGGCGCGCCTAGCCGCGCGAGATGTCAATCATTTCCTGGCGGTCGACAACCTTGATGCGCGCGCGACCCTGAGGTTCACCGAGAGCCATTTCGTGCTCGTCGAGGCGCGCCCACCCCGCAACATCGGTGTACTTCACACCGCGCTCATTCAACAGGTCAACTACAGATTGCTCGTCGGGTGAACTCGGGGCCCACCACTGAGCCTGGTCGCGCAACAGGTGCTTGATGGTTTCCATAGCGTCTGACTTGGTGTGGCCAATGAGGCCAACCGGGCCGCGCTTGATCCAGCCGGTGGCATAGATTCCGGGGATGATTTTTCCGTCGTCGCCCTGAACCTGACCCTCGTGGTTGGGAATGACGCCACGCTTTTCATCGAACGGGATGTCAGCCAAGGGCGAACCGAAGTAGCCGACGGCGCGGTACAAGCTCTGAATAGCGATCTCGCGAATCTCGCCAGTGCCAGTGACTCCGCCAGCGTTGTCTGGTGCCATGCGCTCGTAGCGAATTGCGGCTACATTGCCATTGCCGTCGTCAACAATCTCGGTGGGCTTGGCATAAAAGTGCAGGTGCAGACGGCGGCTGGCCTTGCCGGTTTCACGAGTGCGCCACTCATTCATGACCTTCATCAGCACGAAGACCTGCTTGTTGGTTTCGATGGCCTGCTGGCTGGCCGCGTCGAGCTCGAAGTCTTCGTCGTAGACGATCATGTCGACGTCGCGAAGTTCACCGAGCTCGCGCAGTTCGAGCGGGCTGAACTTGGCCTGCGCTGGGCCGCGGCGACCGAACACGTGAACATCGGTGACCGGTGAGGCCTTGAGCCCCTCATAGACATTGGCGGGAATTTCAGTGACGAGCAGGTCGTCGGCGTGCTTGGCCAGCATACGAGCGACGTCGAGTGCCACGTTTCCATTACCGATCACGGCGGTCGACGAGGCTGTGAGCGGCCACGTGCGCGGAACATCGGGATGCCCGTCGAACCAGCTCACGAAGTTGGCGGCACCATAGCTGCCATGGAGGTCGATTCCGGGAACGACCAGTGGGGCATCCTCAATCGCGCCGGTGGCAAAGATAACCGCGTTGTAGTGCTTCTTGAGGTCGTCGAGCGTGATGTCGGTTCCGTAGTGCACGTTGCCGAAGATTCGAATGTCACCGCGGTCGAGTACCTCGCGCAGTGCGTTGATAATGCCCTTGATGCGCGGGTGGTCGGGAGCCACGCCGTAACGAACCAGGCCATACGGGGCAGGCAGGTGCTCGAACAAATCAATCGAAATGTCGAAGTTCTTTTCAGCCTTGAGGGCAATGTCGGCTGCGTAGATACCGGCCGGGCCGGCTCCAACGATGGCAAGTCGAAGTTTCGACAAGGTCTCTCCTAGTTGGTGCGACTGACCACGTGGTCAGCGAAAGCGGCGAGGGCCTGCTTGACAGCTCCCTCGGGAAGTGGGGCGAGTGCGTCAACCGCCTCGGCGGCCCAGCGGTGAGCCTCGGCGCGAGTGAGGTCGGTGACCTCGTGGTTGTAGAGCTCGACCGTCAGTTCGGCGAGCGCGGCATCGTCGTCAGCCTCAACAGCGAGACGGATGCGCTCTTGCAGCTCAGCATCTGCCGGGTTGCTCTGCGCCGAACGCGCGAGGTACAGCGTGGGCAGAGTGACGACGCCGGCCTTGAGGTCGGTGCCGGCCTGCTTTCCCGTCTTGGCGTCGGGCGACAGGTCGATGACATCATCGGCCAGCTGGAAGGCGACACCGATCTTGTCGCCAAACCCGACCACGGCGGCTTCGTACTCTTCGGGCGCTCCCGAGAAGATGACTCCCGCACGAGCAGCGGCCGAAATAAGCGAGCCGGTCTTGTCTTCGAGCACATGAATGTAGTGCGCCAGAGGGTCATCGCCGGGCTTGGGACCCACAGTCTCGTTGAGCTGACCGATACACAAACGCTCGAAGGTCTCGGCCTGAAGTTTGATGGCACGCTCACCGAGTCGGGCCATGAGCGTGCTAGCCCGCGCAAACAGGAGGTCGCCGGTGAGAATCGCAATCGAGTTACCCCACACCACGTGAGCCGAGTCGACTCCGCGACGCAGCGGTGCGTCATCCATGACGTCGTCGTGGTACAGCGAGGCAAGGTGAGTGATCTCGATGGCTTGTGATGCCGTGATGACGTCATCGGTAATGCCGGTTCCCAGCTGCGAGGTGAGCAGGGCGAGCATGGGGCGAACGCGCTTGCCACCGGCGTCGAGCAAGTAGCGCCCGGCTGCATCGGCAACATCATGCGTGAAGTGAACCTGGTCGGCGAGACCCTTTTCAACGCGGTCAACTCCGGCGTCAATGATGGGGCCGAGCGCCTTGGTTTCGCGCGAGGCAAAGAGGCGATCGCGCAAGCTCAAGTGCTTGGCCGCCTCGGCCATCGGTCCGCTATTCACGTGTGCCAGCCTACTCTGGTCTCCATACACGCCCTTCGGGCGCACTCGACCCGCAGGGCTAGGAAAGTGGCTTAACCCCGCGGTGCATGGCGACGATGCCCCCGGTGAGGTTGCGATAGGCCACATGCTCGAAGCCTGCCTCGCGCATCCACGCTGCCAGCTCACTCTGGTTGGGCCACGCCTCAATCGACTCGGCGAGGTACGTGTAGGCCTCGGAGTTACTGCTCGAGAGCTTGGCAAATGCAGGCATGACCTTCGTCAGGTAGGTCTTGTAAAAGGCTTTGGTGAAACCGTTGGTGGGAGTCGAGAACTCGCAGATCACGATGCGGCCGCCGGGCTTGGTCACGCGAAAGAGCTCTTTCAGCGCGGTCTTGGGCTCGAGAACGTTTCGCAGACCGAACGACATGGTCACGGCGTCAAACTCATTCTTCTTGAACGGAAGTTTCATCGCGTCAGCGTGCACGAAAGTAATCAGCGGGTTGCCACCGTGCTTGGCGCGACCGATGTCGAGCATGCCCTCGGAGAAATCACCGGCAACGACCTGCGCTCCAGCTGAGGCCAGTGCGGCACTGCTGGTTCCGGTGCCGGCGGCGAGGTCGAGAACTTTCTCGCCTGACTGCGGGTTGACGGCTCGAACGAGCTGGATGCGCCAGAGCGGCGCATTTCCACCCGACAGAAGGTTGTTCGTGCGGTCATAGCCCTTGGCCACGTCGTCGAACATTGCAGCAACCTCAGCGGGTTGCTTGGAGAGATCTGCGCGGGCCATGGTGCAAGTCTAAGCACCGACGCAGGTTAGGCGTGCGGGTCTGCTCCGCCGTAAACGTGAGGAGCGAGCACGCCGAGGCCGCGAACATTGCGATACTTCTCGGCGTAGTCAAGGCCGTAGCCCACGACGAATGCCGGGGGGATGTCGAATCCGACGTACTTCACGCTCACTGGAATCTTCACGGCTTCGGGCTTGCGGAACATTGCGCAGACCTCGACGCTGGCCGCACCGCGCGATTCCATGTTGTTGACCAACCATGAAAGTGTCAGGCCGGAGTCCATGATGTCTTCGATAAGAAGCACCTTTTTGCCGGCGACCTCAGTGTCGAGGTCTTTGTTGATCTTCACGACACCCGACGACTGCGTGCTAGCACCGTAGGAGCTCACGGCCATGAAATCGATGTGCGCATGGAACTTCAGCTCACGCGCCAGGTCTGCCATCACAATGACCGCGCCCTTGAGCACTCCCACGAGCAGAACATCGCCGTCCGGATAATCGCGCTCAATCTCGCGCGCAATTTCAGCGATTCGGTCGTGTATCTGCGCCTCAGTGAAAAGCACTTCGCTGATGTCGTTGGTGATGTCGGAGAGTTCCATTGCGCTCTTTCGGCTCGTCGTGGGTTTTGTCTATCCAACCACCTCGACGCGGTGCGCGTTAGAGCTCGAACCGCAAAATTGCTTTTTCGCGCACCACTCGACCACCGGGCACATCGATTCCTGCCTGACCGTGCCAGTTCGTCACCAGGTCATCAATGGCACTCATATGCGCCGACGTCAGTGGCCCGATTCCAGTCGCGGCGGCCGCACGCTGGTACACCCGCACTCGAATCGCACGCGGCACCTCGGTGATTGAGCTTGTCGACATGAGGCAGGAGGTCTCGACAGAGTCAACAGCCGTGAGTCGTTCGACGGTCTTGCTGAAGACCTCATCGGCAATCGCCTCGAGCACCTCGGCGTCATCTTGCAAATGCTCGGCCGTGCGTGCCAGTGCCTGCGCGATTCCCGGGCCCAGCTGCGCCTCGAGCATCGGCAATACCTCGGTTCGGATACGCACGCGCGTGAATGCGGGGTCAAAGTTCTGCGGATCCGACCACGCCTCGAGCCCCTGATCGGCGCAGGCCGCCACCGTCTGCTCGCGCCGGATCCCCAAGAACGGTCGAAGGTAGACGCCGTTGATCGGCTCCATTCCGGCAAGGCTCGAGCCACCGGCGCCGCGGGTGAGACCGAGCAGCACGGTTTCGGCTTGGTCGTCAAGGGTATGCGCCAGCAGTACGGCATCTGCGTTCTGGGCACCAAGGGCCGTTTCAAAAGCTGAGTATCGGGCGGCGCGAGCGTTTGCTTCGGGGCCGGCGTCGCCGAGAACTTCGACACGCTCGATGACAACGGGAGCGAGCCCGAGCTTGCGAGCGAGTTCGGCTGCGCGAGCAGCCACCTCGGCCGAGCCATCCTGAAGCCCGTGGTCAACAACGATGGCACCGGCACGAAGACCGCAGCGCTGGGCTTCGAAGGCAGTCGCGGCCGCGAGCGCAAGCGAGTCGGCGCCACCGCTGAGAGCAACCAAAACCAGGGGTGCATCAACCGGAACGTCGTAGCCGGTTCCGCCCGCGCATCCGGGCATTTTGGTCATGTTCTCCAGCGCCTCGGGGAACACCTCACGCAGAAGCTCGCGAACGGCACGACGAGTATCGGCCATGGCAGGCGTGAGGCGCGGGCGAGCAGTCATCTTCGATAACCTTACTTAGACCTCATCGAACAAATAAGGAGTGCACGCGTGGGCGCATATGACGCAGTTGTCGAAATTCCCAAGGGAAGCCGCAACAAGTACGAAGTTGATCACGAGACCGGTCGCGTCTACCTTGACCGCGTGCTCTTCACCACGTTTGTGTACCCCACCGACTACGGCTTCTTCGAGAACACCCTGGGTCTCGACGGCGACCCGGTTGACGTGCTGGTTCTGCTCGAGTACCCGGTGTTCCCCGGTGTCGGCGTCAAGGTGCGCCCGGTCGGTGTTCTCAACATGAGCGACGAGGCGGGCATCGACTCCAAGGTCATCGCCGTCCCCCACAAAGACCCGCGCTGGGCGCACATCCAAGACATCACGGATGTTCCCGAGCAGACCCGCGCCGAGATCAAGCACTTCTTCGAGCACTACAAAGATCTCGAGCCCGGCAAGTTCGTCAAGGTTGAGGCCTGGGGCAACGCAGCCGAAGCCGAGCAGATCGTGCTCGACGGCTTCGAGCGCCTCAAGGCCGAGGGTCACTAGGTTTCGATACGCCCTGCGGGCACTCAACCCACGACGCTAGATACTGACGCCTTTGCCGTGTAGGTAGGTTTTCGGGTTTACTGTCGACCCATTGACGTAAATCATGAAGTGCAGATGGCAGCCGGTCGATGTCCCGGTCGTTCCGGTCAGGGCGATCTTCTCGCCTGGGCCGACCTGTTCACCCCAACGCACCAGGATTCCCCCGCGCTGAATGTGTGAGTAGGTGGTGACAATGCCGCCACCGTGGTCAATTTCGACGTGGTAGCCAAGACCGCCATCCCAGCCGGTGAACGAAACGCGACCGCCCGAGGCCGCGTACATACCGCTGCCACAGCTAGCTGCGAAGTCGAGTCCACGGTGGAACGGGTTCGACCAGCCGTAACCGGTCCAAATCGGAGTTCGCGGACCATATCCATCGCTGAGCCAGCCGTCTGAGGGGCGAGTCCAGCCGGCGTCACTGACTGAAACTCCGCGTGCAGCGGCCTCTCGGCGGGCCCGCTCGAGGGCAGCTTGGCGAGCCAGCTCAACACCAACCTTGTAGCGCGCGACCGTTGCGTCGCTCGCAGCGCGAAGGGCGGCAAGTTGAGCTTCGAGAGTCGCTTGGTGGGCTTCGCTCTCATCGAGCTTCTCCTGAACGACCTTCTGAGCGTCAACGGCGTCTTGGTAAGCAGCCTGTGCGGCCAATTTGAGTTTCTCGCGTTCAGCCAGGGCAATTTTGGCCTGGTCTTGAAGAGCCTGCGCCTCGTTCTGTGCGGCGGTGGCGTCGGCATAGATGCGCGAAGAGCGCTCAACGAGCTTGCTCATCGAACCCAGGCGAGAGAGCAACTGGTCAGCTCCGTCTGTTCCACCCTGAAGCATGAGGTTGAGAGCCAGATCACTTCCGCCCGAGCGATAAAGTTCGGCACCAAGTCTGCCGGCAAGGGCCTTAGCTTCGTCGGCCTTCTTCTGTGCCGCATCCGCCTGGGCTTGAAGGTCTTGAGCACGTTGATCGGCTTCGTCGTACTTTTCTTGAGCCTGGTGGTAGATCTCACCCTTGGCCTGAGCGACCTCGGTGGCCGCCTGCACGTCAGCTTGGAGTCCGGCAATCAAGCCCTCGATGCGCTTGACCTCGGCCGCCTTGGCAGCCGTCGACTTTCGAGCCTTGACGACGTCGTTCCAGCTCGGGTACTCAGATGCGCTCGCCGAGGATGCGATACCGCCCACCACGAGTACGCCGATGACCACAAGGCCACCGACGAGCTTCATCATGTGAGCGCGCATCTTTTTACGGTAACAGCGCATCTGGAGAGAAGCTGGGAAGGCGGTCGGCTAGGCGCATCCCCCGATTGGCGCACCCAAGTGCCTTTCCCCTATGCTGAAGTGTCGCAAATCCACACGGATAGCTTCCTTCCCGGCCCCATCGTTTAGTGGCCTAGGACGCCGCCCTTTCACGGCGGTAGCACGGGTTCGAATCCCGTTGGGGTCACCAGGATGTAAGCTAGTCGGGTTGCAACATGTAAGGCCCTGTAGCGCAGTTGGTTAGCGTGCCGCCCTGTCACGGCGGAGGTCGCGGGTTCAAGTCCCGTCAGGGTCGCAGATGTGAAAGCCCTTCTTCGGAAGGGTTTTTCATCTAGGCGACTG
>JAHEGZ010000068.1 GCA_024644865.1 Aurantimicrobium sp. | reverse complement strand
AGTCCAAGCGTGTTGCCACAATTCTGCACGGACCCGTGCAGACAGCTCTGTACGCCGCGGCCATTCGCGTTGCGTCGGCGCAGAAGATGACGCCGGCGGTTGCCAGCGGTATTGTCCGAGAGCTCGAAACCGCGGCCCAACGGCTCGAGAGCGAGTCGGTCACGCCCTTGGACCTCGCCGATTTTGTCAACGAGGTGTCGGGGGTGTGGGGCGATTCGGTGAGCCTCACATTCACGCAAGATGAGAAATCGCGCGCAGCGCTGCAGAACAACCCCACGGCCTTGGCCTGCGTGACTGAGGTGGTGCGAGAGGGAGTCAACAACGCCATCAAACACTCGGGAGCCCGCAAAGTTGAGATCGATGTCTCTTGCTCGGACCCGTTGTTGATTGACGTGACGGTCAAGAACCGGGGCGCCCTGGAGCACCGCGGATCGCCCCGTGGTTTTGGCGGAGATGTCTTGACTGACCTCACTCACGCCTGGACCCTCACCGACGATGGCGCTACGACTACTCTCTGGGCGGCCGTCGCCCTCGACCGTATCGAGTAATGCACCCCGCCACTATTCTGGAATCGAACCTAAGGAGAAGAAATGCCCGCTGAAATTACTGTGGATGACCTGGCCGCTGCCCTCGAAGATGGAGCCTGGGTGCTCGACGTTCGCGAGATTGAGGAGTTCGATGCCGGGCACGTTCCTAACGCACTCCACATTCCGCTGGGCACCATCCCTGAGAATACGCACCTCATCGTTGAGCACGAGACGCTCTACGTCATCTGCAAGGCCGGTGGCCGTTCGATGAAGGCTGCAACGTACCTCGAGGCCGAGGGATACACCGTCGTTTCAGTTGCCGGTGGCACCGACGGATGGGCGGCGTCGGGTCGCGACCTGTCGTTCGATCCCTCGATTTAGAACTTCGCTGGTTGAGCAGCGCCGAAGGCGCGTATCGAAACCAGGACGGGGTGCGGTCGGGGTGCGGACGGGGTGCGCCCCGACAGGATTTGTCCCCGACTCTCGACGCCGCGACCTGTCAACGCGATGCGTTGACCAAGCAACGTCTCGAGGTTCGGGGGCCCACCTGCTTCGCAGCTGCTAACCAAAAACCCAGACCAAATGAAAATGACCACCATAAAGGTGGTCATTTTCATTTGGTCGGGGTGACAGGATTTGAACCTGCGACCTCGTCGTCCCGAACGACGCGCGCTACCAAGCTGCGCCACACCCCGGAGGTCTTCTCAAGTATACGCGTGGAGTCGACTCAGTTTTCCCGGGCGACGAGGGTCACCAACGTTGCTTCCGGGGGGCAGGCAAACCGCACTGGCGCATAAATGCTCGTACCCAAACCGGCCGAAACGTGCAGAGGGACTTCACGTTGACGCGAGACCCATGAGCTCAACCCCTTGGCCTGGGAGCGGGGAAGGTCGCAGTTGGTGACGAGGGCGCCGTATCCCGGAACGCACACCTGACCGCCGTGCGTGTGACCGGCGAAAAGAATGTCGGCGCCATTTTCGGTCAGCACGTTCAGCGTGCGCGAGTACGGAGCGTGAGCCACGCCAATGCGGGCAATCGGGTTTGCCTCCACCGCGCGAACCCCGTCGAGTGCGTCGAGCATGGCATCAACGTCGTCGAGGCGATGGTGCGGATCGTCAACGCCAAAGAACTCAAAGTCGCGGCCATCCAGGCTCACGGTAGCCGCCGAGTTGTTGAGGTCAGCCCACCCAAGCTCCGACTCAAAGTACGCGCGCAGCGCTTGAGAGTCGAGCTTTTCAGGTTCTGCCTTGGCTCGAGACGGCCCGCCGAAATATGTAAACGGGTTCTTGAGGTGCGGGCCGTGGTAGTCGTTCGACCCGAACACGAAAACACCGGGGATGCCCGCCAGCGGATCTAGCGCATCCTTGACGGCCTCGAGCCCATCGCGGGCTCCCCAGTTGTCGCCGGTGTTCACCACGAGGTCGGGTTTGAGCGCTGCGAGTTCTCGAACCCACGAGATCTTGTTCCGCTGCCATGGAGCAAGATGCATGTCACTCACGTGCAGAACGCGCACAGGCGCGGCGCCGGCCGGCAACACGGGCACGTCAACTTCGCGAAGCGTGAACCGATTTCGCTCAACCGCTACTGACCACGCCGCAACGCCTAAGGCTGCCAGCGCGAGAGCGCCGACAGCCTTAGAGGCGGTGAAGTCAGTCATTACGGTGACGGGGCTTGAACAGTCAGTGTGATGACTCGACCGGGGCTCAAGAAATCACTTGTGCTCTTGCTCTGAGCAACCACGTGGTTGGCCAAAGGCACACAGCCGGGGTCCGTTGGCGGAGCAGCTGGCGGACAGACCTGTCCGGTTGAGATGACAGTCCAGGAGACCGTCCATCCGTTCGATATGGCCAGGGCCTCGGCGTCTGCTCTCGTCATACCAACGAAGTTGGGAACCGCACGACCGGTGCCATTGCTCGTGTAGACCTTGATTATTGTGGCTGTTGAAACACTCGAGCCTGCGCGCGGCGACATGGCGACGATTTGTCCCGTGGCAGCGTTCGAGTCGATGGTTCCGCCATTCACGAAGGTTAGATTGACCGATTCGATCAGTTTCTGAGCATCGGCAAGCGAGAGCCCGCGCACGTCGGGAACACTGGTGGTTCGTCCGCTGAGGAACTTGGGATCGGGAGCCGGCCAGTCGCCACCCTTGAACTGGCGGTCGGCTTCGAGCATGATCGGGCGCCAAATCTCGTGGCGAACTCGACTCGCGGTGGTTCCGTTGAGCTGGGTTCCCGAGAGTGAAACGAGGCCTTCGATGTTTCCGACCCAGACGACGGTAGCGACTTTACGGCTGGCACCGAGCATCCACGTGTGAACATAGGAGTCAGTCGAACCTGTCTTACCGATGTGGGCCACACCGTCGTTGGGGTTCGAAGCGGTTGCTGTTCCGCCCTGAATCGGGCCCTTGAGTCCAGCGATGAGACCAAGTGAGACGTCTTGAGTCAGGCCCTGAGAGCAGGTCGACTTCGGCGGCTCGATGGAGTTACCGTCAGCGTCGGTCACCGAGTCAATCGCGACCGGAGAGCAGTAAAGTCCCTCGTTCGAAATTCCCGCCATCGCAGAAACCATGGTCAGCGGTGCGATTTCGTTGGTACCAATAACAGATGACGGGTTGCTCTGGAGTTGTTCGCCGTCAGCGCGGTGAACGCCGAGAGCCTCGGCGGTATTGCGGATGTTGCACAGGTCGAGCTGCATGGCCATCGAGAAGAATGCGTGGTTCAGCGACGTGCGAATAGCGTTGGCAACCGAGATGATGCTTCCCTTGTCGCCACCGTCGTTCTTGGTGTCCCACATGCCACCGCCGATACCCTCACAGGAGTTCTTGAACTTCGACATGTCGAGAATCTTTTGGCGGCCATCCACCATCTCGCCAAGACCGTGACCCTGCTTGAGCCATTCAGCCACGGTGAAAATCTTGTAGGTCGATCCGACCTGGAAGCCCGACGAGCCGCCATAGGCGCGGTCGGTCGAGTAGTTCACCGAGGTGTACGCGTCGCTCTTTTTGATGACGTCGGGGTCGTTGGAGTACTTGCGGCTCTGCACCATCTCGAGGATGCGGCCAGTGCCAACTTCGACTGAGGTTGAGGCCGAACCAAGCTTGCCGTTGTCGGTGTGGCTCGGAACGTGCGCGCGCATCGCCATATCAGCCACGTGTTGCAGGGGCAGATTCAGGGTGCTGTGGATTTTCCAGCCACCGCGCTGGAACGCCGTCCAGCGGTCATCTTCGGTAGCGCCAAAGGCGGGGTCGTTCTTAATAATCCAGGTGATGTAGTCACAAAAGTAGGCCGCACCAAACGGTGCGCTCTGGCAACCGGCAGTGGAGCTGGTGAGTTTGGGTTTAATCGGCGTTGCGATTGCAGCGTCACGTTCGTCTGCGGTGATCTTTCCGTTCTCGTACATCTTTTGCAGGATGTAGTCGCGGCGAATCTTGTTTCTCTCGTAGTTCTCGGGGTCGTCAATGCGAAGCACGTTAGGGTTGTTCACCATGGCGATGAGGCTGGCTGCTTCGGCGATGGTCACGGTCTTGGCCGTCTTGCCGTAGTAGTACTCAGCAGCAGCTTCGATTCCATAAACGCGACCACCAAAAGCGGCGATGTTGAGGTAGCCGTTCAGAATTTCTTGCTTGGAGTACTTCTGCTCAACGCCGATGGCGAGTTTCATCTCTTTGATCTTGCGATCGAGGTTGGTGGCAACCGCAGCTTCGTAAGCTTTCTCGCGCTCGACAGGGTCGGAGATTCCCTCGGCCTTTTGCACGAGAACGTTCTTCACGTACTGCTGGGTGATCGACGATCCACCCTGCACGTCGTTTCCGGTCAGGTTAGAAATGACGGCGCGAAGTGTGCCCATGAGGTCGATGGCACCATGTTCATAAAATCGAGGGTCTTCACCGCTCGTGGCGGCGTCTTTGACGTACTGGTTGATGCTGTCCCAGTCGACGTCCTTACGGTCCTGCGCGTAGAACGATGCAAGGAGAACGTCGTTGCCATTGGCGTCTTTGGCGTAAATGCTCGAGCGTTGAGCGAACTTACCGATTTCTAAAAACGACGGGAGGTCGTTGAAGACGCCGAGGGTGCTGTTTGCCGTGAGACCCGAGACAGCGATCGCGGGTGTGACTGCGGCTGCAACGAGAACTGCTGCGACGAGGCTGAGTCCAACAAAAGCGAAAATACTCGAAGTCTTGGCGGACTTAACCTTCTTCTTGGCAAACATAAGATTAAGCGTACCCGGACATTTCTGGGAACAAACCGAAGGGCCCCTCGATGCCAGCACCTGCATGGGAATACGCGACTATTCCTCTCCTCATTCACAACACCACGGCGATTTTGAATTCCTGGGGCGTTGACGGATGGGAGCTCGTTCAAATCGTGACCGGGCCCGAGGGTGGGCTCGTCGCCTACTTGAAACGCCCGCTGGAAGGAGCGTCCGCGTGAGCACAGTAACGAACCGTCTGGTCGAGCTGGGCATCGACATTCCCGATGTGTCTGCGCCCGCGGGTGCGTACGTGCCCGCGGTCATCCACGGCGATTTGGTGTTCACTGCTGGCCAGCTGCCTTTTATTGCTGGTGCTCTGCCGGCAACCGGCAAGGTCGGTGAAGGTCACGGTCTTGTTCCTGCCGCCGACGCCAAGGACTACGCCCGCACGGCTGCCCTCAACGCGCTCGCTGCCGTGAAGTCAGTGCTCGGTTCTCTCGACCGTGTCACGCGAGTCGTGAAGGTCACTGGGTTCGTAGCGTCGGCTCCCGAGTTCACCGCACAGCCCGGTGTCATCAATGGCGCATCAGAGGTTCTCGGCGAGATTTTCGGCGACGCCGGAATTCACGCGCGTTCTGCCGTGGGTGTGGCCGTGCTTCCCCTCGACTCTCCAGTCGAGGTCGAGATCATCGTCTCGTTCGAGTAGTTAGTGCACCTGAGCATCGATGATGCTCAGCACGGCCGGGTCGGTCAGCGTCGTGGTGTCGCCAATCGGGCG
>JAHEGZ010000058.1 GCA_024644865.1 Aurantimicrobium sp. | reverse complement strand
CCGCGCATCTGGCCTTCGATGATCTTTGCCCGATGGAGTGCTCGCTTTTTGATGTCGTCAATCACGATGTCAATAATACCCCTGGGGGGTATTAAGTCAAGTAGGGAATCGGATTCTTTAAACGAAATCTCACGATTTGGTTAACTTTTCCAGACTTTAAGTCTACGAATGTCGAATCTTCGTCTACTATTGAGCGAGCGCTGAGCGCACTGCATGGGGGTTTCCCTACACGCGGTCTGCATTCGGGTGAGCCACACGGCCCCGTCAGCGTGACATCCACGCATTACCAATCAAGGGGTCCCCACGTGAAGTCTGTCTTCGCCCGTATTTCTACTGCCATCGTCGCGGTTGCCGCTGTAGCTGCATCCGCGCTGGTGTTCGCACCAGCTGCGTCCGCCACGGCTGGCTTCAACAATCCCAACGTTGACGTTGTGGGCTGGTACCTCAACCCGGCATCGGGCGCATACACCGACACGTCGGTCACTGGAGCGTTTACGCCGTCGGCTGCAATGTGGACCAGTACCGTTAGCCTGTGGATGACTCCGACCGACATTGCGGCGCATGCCGGTCACGTCATTCGTGTGTCATGGAACAAGTCCTTCCCGGCCGGTGCTGCTTGGAGCTCCGCGACCATGAGTGCACCAGACAATGGTGTCTCAAAGGATATGTCGATCTACGCCAGCGGACTCACCACGACGGGTAACGACCCCTACTCGCTTGGTAACACCGACTCGGCTTTGTGGTTGTCTGCTGACACAAATACCTTCACAATCCCGTCAGCATTCTCTTCCGCCGCCGCAGGAGACTCACTTTCTATAAATCTCGGCGCCAACATCTATGGCTCGGAGTGGACGTCAGCGGTAGCAGGTAACTACTCAATCGCGCCGACGCTCTATGACGTTACGACGAGCACTGAGATTGCCATTGCGACTTCTTATGGCTCCCCTAATACCTTCATCAGTTACAAGAACTCTCAAACCAGTGGCCCCGGAGCCTTCTCGGAGAGCACTGTTCCTGCCGGGCAGAAGCTGACCCAGAATTATGTAACCTGTGTTCCGGTTTCTTCCATTGTTGAAGGTGACTTGTTGAAGGCTACAAAGACGGTCGACTCGACGACGTCGATCATCTCCTACGCGACGATCTACAAGAAGGGCACTGTTACCAGCGTCGGGAATTCGGGCATTACCGGCGTCTACACGGTGACGTCTGGCGCAGTCGCGTCGCCTAACCAGGGAATCCGAATCTCCGGCCAAGTTCAGGTCGATAACACTTCTGGTTCCTCGGCTGCAAGCACTCCCGCGCTTGATGCATCCGTAGTGAAGTTCCCTTCGGGTACGACCGACTTCAGCACCGGTGGAACCGCCGTGAACGCTAGCTGTGCCCCTGCTGCATTGAGTGCACCCACGTTCACGCTGACAAACCTCAGCAATGGAGACATCACCTGGACCAAGAGCGTGGATGACACCGGTTCGAACAACTACAGCTACACGGTCAAGGTCTTTCGAGCCAGCAACACAAGCGTGCCGGTGTACATCAGTAGTCTTTACGGCACCCTGAACGGCAACACGTTCACCGGACACGTCTCTGGATCGTTCACGGCAAACGTCGATTACGTTGCCAAGGTTGTTGTGCGACAGAGCTACGACAGCGTGAACAGCCCTGACTCGCCGGCATCCTCGCCGTCCACCAAGATCATTCCCCCGGCGACGCCCTCGGCCCCTACGGGATTGACCATTAACAGTTCGCAGGCTCGTGCGACTTTGGTCGTGACCGACGCGACTGCCTCTTACACCGCGGCTATTGTTGACAGCTCAAGCGAGTCCACGATTATCGGCACGGGCACGTGTAACTCCTCCACGCCTGGTGGAACAACGCTGACCTGTTTGGTCAGCGCAATGTCTACCCCGTTCAATGCACCCGCGACATTCAAAATGAAGGTTCGGGCCACTAAGAACAACATCTCGAGTGAATGGTCCGCTTTGACGGCGGCGGTCGTGGGTGGATACCCCGGAGTGACCGTTACGCCAAGTGGTGGAACCGGCAACGGTGAAGCTAAGTCTCTGACGACGTCGTTCCCCTGGATCACTGATAAGTGGTCGAGCGCAATGGGTGGATACACTCCGCCGAAGGCAATCAACTTCTCTGACGGAAAAGGCAGCTATTACATCTTGAACGATGATTCTGCCGTTGACACCACCGCACGCAAGTACACGCTGCGCAAGGTCAAGGCCGACAACACGGGTTTCGACACGACTTTTGGCACCGTGGACAAGGTTGTCACTGGTCCTGCCGCGATGACAAATGTTCAAGCAAGCGTGTTTGCCGGTTCCACCAAGCTCGCCCTGTTAACCAATTTCTCCAACTGTGGCATGAGCGGCTGTGACATGAACGTCTCGCCAAAGACGTTGCTCGCTGAGAGCACACTAGGCGGCGCGGTGACGTCGACGGTTGACGTTCTACCGAATGTTTCGACCTTCTGCACGGCAAACGTTGACGCGGATGCCGGAAACGTCATGAGTTCGTACGTCAATCTCCCGCGACAGTTCGCTGCCCTGGCGCGCCCGGTTCTTCAGGTCAACTGTTCGGCTCAAAACGGCCAGCAGACGTTCTTGGTCACGGTTGCCGCAGATGGCACGTTCACCAAGTTTGCGACGATGAACGCGCTCAATTCGACGCAGAACTACCTGAACTCATACAGCTATTCCATGAACCCGAACGCTACGGGCGCACAGGTGGGCACGGTTATTTACGCCGTTCGTTCCAAGCGCACCAGCGCAAACGGTCAAACGACGTACGCCAGCTTTGACCGGGTGCTCATCCGTGTTGCTGCCAATGGAACCGCGACGACTGAGACGGATGTTTTCACTCCGACTGGCTCATCTGAACCGAGCATCTCCCTTGCTTCGATCAACGACGGCACGACCGTGTATGGTCTCGTCAACTCGATGGGCGTGAGCTCGCTGACGACAATCCCGGTTGCTACCGGTAGTGTCGCGACTCCGCGCCCGTTGGTGCTCGACATTGTCAACCAGATGGGTGGGTCAAACTTCACTTTCTCGCAGGCGAGTGTGCCCAATGTCGGCGGTGAGATTGCCCTGGTGCGCGCCGACTTCGGCCAAAGTGGTCAATCCTATGGACCGGCACGCCTCACAATCTCCTCAGCACGTGTCGTCACAGGAGAGATGCTTACTCCTGTTGCCGCAGGTACACCCGTGAACTGGACGTTCCTGGATGCTGCCGGCAACCTGAACTTGGTGTACACGCCGGCGGTAGACCCGACTCCCACGACACACACTGTTATTCAGTGGAAGAACGTGCGAGCCATGGTTGCTCAGCCGAACCCCACCTACACCAGCAAAGACGTGGCATTCTCGCTGAACGCGGGTGGAGCAACGGTGAAAATCACCGGTGTCGATCTGGCCCTCACCACGGCGGCTAAAAAGGTGTTGAGCGTGAACGTGGGTGCTAAGAACATCACCGCCATAACCAAGACTGCGACGTCGATCACCTTCGTGCTTCCCACGTCAACTCTTGCGGGAGCATCAGGAACCGTGCCGGTTCCGGTGACCATCAACCTGGGCAGCGGCTCGACCGTCTCAGCGGGCACCGTGACTTATGTCGGTGCGGCCAAGTTGGCGCAGGCAATCACCACGACCCTGACCACGACTGATGCCGTCGTAACGACCAACGCTCAAACCACCGCGGCAGATCGTAACCTTTCGGCCGTGGTGGCAACCACACCGAGCATCATGGGGGCGGCGGCTACAGCGACGTTCACGGCGGCACCTGGGACAGTGTGCACGATCGTGGCGGACAAGGTTCACTTCGTGGGTGCTGCCGGTACGTGTACTGTCACGACCAACGCGGCAACGAATGCCTACCTGCTTGCGGCACCTCCTGTCGTCAAGACGATTACGGTGAGCAAGGCAGACACCATCACGGCCGATGTCACTGGTGTGACCACCGATGACTCGAGTGATGGATTCTTGCCGGTGATCAGCTCCACCTCGGGTCGAATCCCCACGGCAACCTCGTTGACGAGCGCAGTGTGTACCCCCAAGGACACCACGGGCGACGACAACCTCGTCGTCCTAGGTCTCAAGTCGCGCACATCCGGGCAGAACACCTGCACGATTCGCTACCACCTCGATGCAGACAGCACGTGGGCGGCTCTGGACTACGACCAGACCTACACGATCAGCACCGAGGTAGCTACTGGCACCAACGAGAATCCGTTCTCTTTGACCGACAACACAGGCGTGTGGAAGGCCTTCCGCGGAATCCGCATCTCGTACAAGAAGTCGACCGGAGCATTTATGGTCAGCGTGCGAAGTGGATACATCGGAACTCTGACGGCGAACCTCAAGTTCACGAATGCTGCGAACAAGAGCTTCACCTGTACCGCAAGCTGGGGTTCGACCGTCAAAGTCACCAAGGTCGTAGCCAAGGACTGGATGAGTCCGTCACTCTGTACCGGAGCTAACCTGACCGCGCTCAAGGCGTACGCAGCGACTTCGGGCAATAAGTTCTCGCTCGACCTCAAGTTCGTCAAGCGTGCACCGTTGACGGGTGTTCTGGTGCCTGGTGCGGCCGGAACTGTGGTCTTCTTCCCGGTTGCCCCTGTGACGACGACGGTCAATGGTGTATCGGTGACAAAGGACCGCCTGTACATGCGCCTGCCGTAAGGCCTCGCAAAAAAGAGCGCAACGATGAAGGGCCTCCGCCATGGCGGGGGTCCTTCATCGTTACAAGCCACACGGCTGGCACAATAGTGGGGTGCCCCATGACGCTCACACCTCGAACATCGCTGTCATCACGAGCGAGACTCCTGACAAGAACCTTCGCTTGAATCAGCGAAAATTCGACTACGTCTTCATCGTCTTCTTCTGCTGGGCCTTTGTCTCGTGCATGATCAGCGATGCGATCCCGACGCTCGGAATTGTGCAATCACCTGATTCCCCCAACCTCTTGGCGTAGATCAACTACGCCTACTCATCCGTCAATGACCCGCTGTTCATGCACCCACCCGTGTGGATGCGTTTCGTGACCGGTCTCTCTGCTTTCGTATACGCGCCGTTCTACCTTGTTTTGGTCTACGCGCTTATTCGGGGGCGCAACTGGATTCAACTTCCCGCCGTCATCTACGCAACCATGATCGTTACGCTCACCGGAGTGGTCGTTTTCGGCGTCGAGTTCATCGGCGAACAGCCCTATCGCACTCCCAACCCGCTCGGCTTCCTGGCCTACAACCTCCCGTACGTGCTTATCCCGTTGCTGCTGCTCATTCGCATGCGCAAGCCGGAACCGTTCACCCGCAAGGTCTGATTTCGCGGGGTCGGATCACCCAAATTGTTAGCGCGATAGCGACGGTGCTGTAATCAGCCCGTAACGGTTGGCCGCAAACATTGAGGTATGCCAACGCTTTTCGATGGGTACGCACGCATTTCTGGTGCCACAAAGAAGCGCGCGACTGCGCCCTGGGACGAGATGTTTGCCGACTTGGCAAACACTAAGACCGCCCGTCCGACGTACAGTGAAATTCATCGAGCGCTCGCTCAGATGACTCAGGAAGAGTTGCGCGGTCGAACCGATGCTCTGGCCAGCTCGTACCTGGCGCAAGGCGTTACTTTCGACTTTGCGGGTGAAGAACGTCCGTTCCCGATTGATGCTGTTCCGCGAGTCATTGAGGCAGACGATTGGTCTCGGGTGGAGCGCGGGGTCAGCCAACGCGTGCGCGCCCTCGAGAAGTTTCTCGCCGACGTCTACGGGCATCAGAATGTAGTTCGTGACGGCGTCATCCCGGCATCGCTCATCGGCACTTCGTCTCACTTTCATCGTCAGGCGGCTGGCGTCGAAAGCGCCAACGGCGTGCGCATTCATGTCTCCGGCATCGACCTGATTCGCGACGAACACGGTGACTGGCGCGTGCTCGAGGACAATGTGCGCGTTCCCAGTGGCGTCAGTTACGTCATCTCAAACCGACGTGTCATGGCCCAGACCCTGCCCGAGCTTTTCCAGTCGCTCAGCGTTCGCCCGGTCGGCGACTACCCCTATCGCCTTCTGGATGCGCTGCGAAAGTCGGCTCCCGAGGGGGTCGATGAGCCCACGGTCGTCGTGCTCACCCCCGGAGTTCACAACTCGGCATACTTCGAACACACACTGCTGGCGCGTCTCATGGGCGTCGAGCTTGTCGAAGGCCGCGACCTGTTCTGCTCGAACGGTCGAGTGTGGATGCGCACGACCGCCGGCCCCACGCGTGTCGACGTCATCTATCGACGCGTCGACGACGAGTTCCTCGACCCCATGCAGTTCCGCCCCGACTCCGTGCTCGGATCCCCGGGCCTGATGCTAGCGGCGCGCCTGGGCCACGTCACCATCGCGAACGCAGTCGGCAATGGAGTCGCTGACGACAAGCTGGTCTACACCTATGTGCCTGAGCTCATTCGCTACTACCTGAATGAAGAACCAGTCCTTCCGAACGTCGATACCTGGCGCTTGGAAGAGCCGGATGCCCTCGCCGAGGTGCTCGACCGCCTCGACGAACTCGTGGTGAAGCCGGTCGACGGCTCGGGCGGTAAGGGGCTCGTGGTCGGGCCCGATGCCAGCGCATCCGAACTCGAGGCCCTTCGCAAGCGGCTGATCAAAGACCCCCGGGGCTGGATTGCTCAGCCCGTCGTACAGCTCTCCACCATTCCGACTCTGGTTGAGGAGGGCATGCGACCCAGGCACGCTGACCTGCGTCCTTTCGCGGTGAACTCGGGTGACGAAGTCTTCGTGCTTCCCGGTGGTCTCACCCGTGTTGCCCTGCCCGAGGGCCAGCTCGTAGTGAACTCGAGCCAGGGCGGAGGCTCGAAAGACACGTGGGTGCTAGAAAAGGTGGACATTCTTGAAGCTCGGCGAAACCCGGCCGGTGTCTCAGGCCTCGTGGCCGCACAGGCCACGAGCGATACGCGCAGCTCAGACGTACTCGGTGGAGTGGTGCACGAATCCCGCGCGAGCGTGCCCGACACTTCTCCCACCGACGAAGACGCCACGGCCCGGTTCCGCCAGCAACAGGAACAGCAGCAACAGCAGGGAGGTGCCTCATGCTGAGTCGCATTGCGGAATCTCTGTTTTGGATCGGTCGCTACGTCGAACGCAGTGACGGCACGGCGCGCATCCTTGATGTGCACCTGCAACTTCTGCTCGAAGACCCGTGGATTGACGAAGACACTGCCTGCCGTTCGCTGCTCTCGGTGATGGGTAGCACCTACACGCCCGACGCCGAGCTCACCCGCGAAGATGTCATGACCATTCTGGGTTTCGACCGAGAGCACTCGGCATCGATCGGTTTCGCTATCGAGGCGGCTCGTGAAAACGCTCGTCGCGCTCGCGAGATTGTCTCGACAGAACTCTGGGAGTGCCTCAACCACACCAACGCCAAGATGCCCAAACGCGTGGATGCGAACAAGGCGCACGACTTCTTCCGCTGGGTTCGTGAGCGAGCGGCTTTGGCCATTGGCATCATCGAGTCAGCTACGACGCATGATGAGGCCTGGCAGTTCTTTACACTCGGTCGTTCCATTGAGCGCGCCGATATGACGGCTCGGCTCTTGGCCACGCGCACAATCACCGAAGCCAGCGGGCCGTCGTGGACGACGATCCTGCGCAGTTGTGGCGCTTACGAGGCCTACCTGCGCACCTACCGCGGGGTTCCCTCAACTCTCAACGCGGCAGAGTTCTTGCTGACCGACCGGCTCTTTCCGCGCTCGGTGCTGTTCTCGGCTAGCCGTGCCATTGAGTCACTGCGCGAGATCGACCCAGCAGCGGGGCGTGCGGGCGTCAGCGATGAAGCGCAGCGATTGATTGGACAAGTCAGAAGTGAACTCGAGTACCGCTCTGTCAGTGAGCTACTCGACAATCTGCCCGAGCATATGGAGAACGTGCAGGCCGTGATGTCCGCAGCCAGCGATGCCATACGTCTCAAGTTTTTTCCGACCAGTGCTGTGCCCGTCTGGATTGGAGAGAACTCGTGAGCCGGCTTCGCATCGTGCACCGCACGGGATTCTCGTACGAGTTGCCGGCCAATGCCTCGTACAACGAAGCTCGCATGCTGCCACTTACCGACCACAGCCAGTTCGTCATGTCGGCTCGCCTCGACATCAGCCCGGCCACCAGTCAGCACTCGTACATTGATTACTGGGGCACGCAGGTCAGCGTGTTTGAGGTCTTGGTCCCCCACCGGGAGCTTGCTGTGACGGCAACCAGCGTGGTTGATGTTCGTGAGAACCGCTATCACCCGGTCGACACGACGTGGGACTACCTCGCTGCCGCTGGGGAGTCATCGTCTGAACTGGCAGAGGCGTTGCTCAATACGCGCCTGAGTGAGCCCCATCCGGAAGTTGCCAAACTCGCCAAGTCAATAAAAGACAAGGGCGCCGGTCCGGCGTTCACGGCCGCACACATTGCGCGAGCTGTCAACGAGCACATGTCCTATGTGACTGGATCGACGGGCGTTCACTCTACGGCTAAAGAGGCATGGGCTGGCAAGCAAGGCGTTTGCCAAGACTTCGCACACGTCACCATCGGCGCACTTCGTTCCATCGGCATCCCCGCTAGGTATGTGTCTGGTTACCTACACCCGCGACCCGAGGTCGCAATTGGCGAGACGGTGGTGGGTGAGTCGCACGCGTGGGTGGAGTGGTACACCGGCGGCTGGTTCGGATTCGACCCGACCAACCTCAGTGACATCGGTCACAACCATGTACAGATCGCACGCGGGCGCGACTACTCAGACGTTGCACCACTTCGCGGGGTGTATTCGGGCGAGAGTGCTTCAGGAACGTTCGTGAGCGTGGAGATTACGCGCGAGGGCTAACGAGCGAAGACTTGCTCGCCGGCAAACCACGTTTCAAGAACAGTCACATCGGCGAGGTCCGTCGCTGGGATCTCCCACGGATTTCGATCCAGCACAATGAAGTCGGCCGACTTGCCGACCTCGAGTGAGCCAGTGATGTCGCCGAGACCCATCGCCTGGGCTGAGGCACTCGTGTATACGGCGACGGCCTCGTCCAGGGTGAGCGCCTGCTCGGCCCAGAGCGTTCCGGGAAAAACCCCATCGGGGTCGGCGCGAGTGATGAGTCCTTCGATTCCGAGCCACGGGTTAGGAAGTGGAATGACGGGCCAGTCGCTCCCGCCGATGACGGTGCCGCCCGCATCCAGCACCGAGCGGTTGGGTTGCATTTGCTGTGCGCGCTCTTCACCGATGACGAGCTTGATGGCTTCGTAGATCACGCCGGGAAACCACAGCGTTGGCGATATCTCGGTTGTCACCCGCAGTGCGGCAACACGGGGGATGTCTTCGACGGCGATGAACTGACCGTGTGCGATGTGCAGTGGGGTTGTGAAACCGGCGTCGCGAACCTGCTGTGCGGCATCGAGCACGTGACGAACCGAGCCGTCCCCAGTGCAGTGAATCTTGGCGCCGAGCCCGGCCTTGGCCGCGCGTAACAACCAGTCAGCGAGTTCTTCGGGTGGCATCGAAATCTCGCCGTGGTGATGAGCGCCATGCTCGTCGGTCGGCAGGTAGGGCTCCAAGAAGCAGGCGGTCTGTGTCGGTGGAATGCCGTCGAGAAAAATCTTGATGAAGTCGGGGCGGTGGTGCTCGGTGCGAAATTTCTCACCCTGCCAGACCAGTCCGTCGCCGATCGGGTCGGCGTCGAAAATCATGTTGTTGGCCATCATGCACGAGACAACCCATGACTTGAGGCGACCCTCATCGTCGAGCTGCTTGAGGGCGCCAAGCAAGTCGAGGCTTGCTCCGGCATCCATGAAGGCCGTCACGCCGTAGGAGTGCAGAATCTGCATGCCGCGCTCGCTGGTGTCAGCCCACAGCTTGGCCGTCATCGGGTTGAGCTCGTTCATCACGCGCTCAACGATGAGCCCGGCCGTCTCGAACAGCATGCCGGTGGGCTCGCTCGAGGCCTCGTAGCGAATGATCTGTCCGTCGACCGGATCTGGGGTTGACGCGTCGATTCCGGCCAGCTCCAGCGCCTTCGAGTTTGCGTACTTATTGTGGTGGCTGTCGTCGACCAGCAGAACGGGTCTGCCCCCAGCCGCCTCATCGATGCGCTCCTTCGCGCCGGGTTCGTTCATCTCGGCGATGAGAGTGCTGCCCCAGCTTCCGCCGACAACCCAGGCATCGGCTGGCAGCTCCACCGCGTAGGCACGAATGAGCTCAACAATCTCATCGAGCGATGCGGTGGGCAAGAACTCGATCTCCATGAGGTCGCCCTTGCCGGCAATCTGGTGGTGGTTGTGTGCGTCGTGCAGGCCGGGCATGGCAGTGCGACCACCCAGGTTCACTATTCGCGTGGCACTGCCGTGGTGTGCGGCGTGAACATCCTCTTTGGTGCCAACCGCGAGAACTCGACCGTCTTTGACGGCCAGCGCCTGGACCCATGGGCTCGTCGGGTCGAGAGTGGCGATAGGTCCACCGAGAACAATGAGGTCAGCGTCGGTCACGAAATCTCCTGGGAGTGGTTAGCGGGCAGGGTCGAGGTCGTCGGGATACTTGCTTTGACTGAGCACAGCGCCGTGGGCGCCAAAGGTGAAGTGAGTCGTATCGGTGCCGTTTTCGCTGCGGCCAAACAGCACTCCGTGCGATCGAAGCGCAGAGTGGTCGCGGTGGTCAGCCACCGTCACCGAAGCGCACGGAATAATCTTCTCGCGCCACGCGAATACGAAGATGCCCTCACGCAGCTTGTAGGTGGTCTGCTCGTCGGTGTCTGCCAATCCCTTTTCGGGACCGGCCAGGCAGTGCCAGGTGTACCACTGCGGGCTGAGGTAAACGTGCTCGTAGGCGTGAGCCTTGCTATAGCGCCAGTATGCGCGACGCCCGATGAGCTCGGAGGTCACGGATGGAAGGGGGGCCAGCCGGGGGTGTCCGGCAATCGAGAACGGGATGAACTTCTGGCTCACCGCAGTTTTTCCCGGCGCAGCCTCACCAATCTCTGCGATGACACAAACTCCCATTCCGTCTCGGGTGTCGAGAAACAGCGAGGCCGCCTGCCTCGGGCGATCGGTGGCGTGAATCTGCACAAAGTACAGCCCGTCATCCACCAGAAAGGCTTCGTAGGGGGAGTCTCGATGTTGCACAACGCCGTCTTTACCGGGGTACGACCAGTGCACAGTGTCGGCGGTAAAGCGGTGAGTGATCTTGAAACCGCTGGAGTTGGCCGTGACAATCTCGGCCCCGGCCAGGTCGGTGGTGGGCTCGGCGCGGTACTCGTCGAAGCCCGGCTCGAGGCCGTCGAGGGGAAGCCAGGTGGATGTATCGGTCAGGGAGTGGGTCGACGTCATTGTCGTCCGCCTATCAGTGTTGCGGTGGTTAGAAGCTAGTGGCCGTGTGTGCAGGTGCAGGTGTCAGTGCCGCATCTCCCCGATCCACAACACGAGCATGACGCATTACCGTCGGGCAAGTCCATAGCTGGGTTGACATCGAAGAATCCGTATGGCTTGAACATGAAGCCCGAGTAGTCGACGGGCATGACCGGCCAGTCCTCGGTTCGTGGAATGTGAGTCGGTCCGAACTGGTGCCACAGCACGATGTCTTCGTTCACAACTGAGTCGCCACCGGCGATGTAGGCGGGAAGGCCGGCACCTCCGGCGTGCTGGTTGGGGTACATGCCAGCAGGCCAGATTTCGTTCGGCTCGTACTTGGTGACCCACACGTGCTTGGTCGCAAACGCCGCGCGTTGGGCAACATACGAGTCGGGCTGAGCCATGAGTACCGGGTTGCCCTGAGGCACAAGTTGGTACTGCGTGGATGCGCCCGTGTAGTTTGTGCGATGGCCACTCTTCACATGCCACGAGCGGGCCTTGAGGTTATCGGCCAACCGGCTGCCCTCGGTCTCGATGGGCGTGACCGTGTAGGTGAAAGCGTTGCCATATGGATTCTCAGGACCCATGGGAATGCCAACAACATCGACCTCTTCGACGGTGTTGTCGTTGCCGTCGACGGCGACATCGAGCCTGGCCGAGAAGATGTGCTGGTGCACCGGGGCAAAGAGGCCCGGCGCGATTTCGTTCGCGTGCGGGTGGGCCGTTCCCGGAACGTCCGCGCCATTGAACACAACGCCGGTGGCCTTGGCTTCGACCTGAATCGTGCCGTCGAGGTAGAGGTACCAAAAGAAGCCGTAGTCGTAGTTTCCGATCGTGGCGAAGTACGAGATCACGAAGCGGCGCGAACGGCGCGAGTCAGGGTTGAAGTTGAGGTCGGTGTGCTTCCACAGAACTCCGAAGTCCTCCTCGTGCATACAGATCGCTTGGGGAACGACCATCGGGTTGCCGTGGTCATCGGCGGCGATGCCGTCGAAGTAGTGAATGACGCCGAGGCAGTCACAGCCAAGCACGAGCGGGTTGGCGTTCTTACCGAGCAGGTACTCGCCGGCGTCGAAGTAGCTGATCCAGAAGCGGTTGATCGACTTGTCGCCATAGGGGACGACCATTTCGGGCACGGATGCGCGATACAGAATCGAGCGGTCTTCACCCTTGTCGTTGAACGTGACCTGGTTGAGCACGAGTCCTTCACGCGAGTTGAACGAGACGCGGAACTTCCAGTTCTCCCACTCGACCAGGGAGCCGTTGACCGAGAAGCTCGGGCCTTCTGGCTGTGTGATCTCGATGGGCTTGAGCGTGCTGCGAGCCGGGCCGACCGTGGCGACGTCATAGTTTCCACTTCCCTGCGGAATCGGAATGTCGCCCTCATCCTGAACCTTCACAACCTCGCCGGTGGTCAGGTTGATCGTGACGAGCAGTCCCTCAACCGGGTGCGCCCAGGGAGAGTCTTCTTTATTGGCGCGCCAGAACGTGAGTGAGCGGATCATGCGACGACCGATCTCGTCTTCGAAGCCGAAGTAGCCCGGTGCGAGAGGTGCGCAGAACACATCGTCGATGTTGGTGACACCGCGACGTTCCATGGCGTGCAGCCAGCGAGGGTCTGCCTTGACGAGTGCCTCAACCTGGTCGTACTCCTCGAACAGGTACGGCGGCTGACCATAGGGGTGAACGTCGCTGCCGACCCGGGTGTATGAGGTGACCTTTTCGTCGGTGACCGAAACAACAGCCTCGTGCGAGATGCCAGTTGCCATATCGAGCATCACAAAAAGGATTGATCGGTCGAATGGCTTGCCTGGCTTCCACGCCAGTGTTGCCTTCTTGTCTGGCTCAACCGGAAGCACGGCGGGGAAGCGAACAGTCTCGGTCACGTAGCCGGCGTCGACGAGAATTTGACGCCCTGCGCTGATCTCGGATTCGGTGAGCGGGTCGAGCGGGTGACTCACTTCAGTTACACGCGTAACGCGCTTGCCGTGGGTGTGAGAGGTGTCGACCATTGACTGTCCGTTCATTCCAGTTGTGACATCGGCGAAACAACTTAGTTTAAGCACTTGCTTAATACACTAAGAGCTGTCAGTATTTTTCACAACCCCGAGGTTTGTGCAAAACCTCATCGTGTTCAAAGGAGAACCGTTCGTGAGTAGTTCAACCCCCAGCCTCGGTGGCACGCGCAAACTAGGCGTGCTTTCGGTGGCTTTCTTGGTGGTCGCGGCATCCGCCCCGCTCACTGTTGTCGCCGGTGGTGTCACCACCGCGCTCGCCGTTACGGGATCGACCGCGATTCCCTTCGGCTACATCGTCTTGACAGTTGCCCTGCTCGTGTTCGCAGTTGGATACGCAGCCATGAGTCGTTTCGTAACCAATGCGGGTGCGTTCTACGCCTACATCTCGCAGGGTCTCAGCCGTGCACTCGGCGTCGGCTCTTCACTCATTGCTCTGGTCGCCTACAACATGATGCAGATCGGTGTTGCCGCGTTGCTGGGCTTCCAGGTGTCCACCGAGCTCAAGGCCCGTTGGGCAATCGACACCCCGTGGTACCTGTGGGTCTTCGTGGCCATCGTGATCGTGGGCATTCTCGGCGTGAACCGCATTGACTTCTCGGCCAAGGTTCTTGGCGTACTCGTTGCCTGCGAGTTTGCGGTTGTCATCATTTTCGACGTCACCGGATTCATGCAGGCTCCCGACGGTATTCCAGCATCACCCATCACGGGCGCCACTTTCTGGGGTGCATCCACGGGCGCCATTCTGGCCTTCGGCATCGCGGCCTTCATGGGCTTCGAGTCGGGGGCTCTCTACGGCGAAGAGTCAAAAAACCCGAAGACCACCATTGCCCGCGCGACCTACCTGTCGGTCGTCGTGATCGGTGTCTTCTATGCAATCTCTTCTTGGGCGATGATTGCCGCTGGTGGCCCGAACGTGAATAAGGATGCCGTCGCCGGCCCTCCTTACTTCTTCGGGTTGCTCGGCGCGCAGGCCGGAACGGTCATTGCCGACATTGCGTCGCTGCTGTTCATCACCAGTCTGTTGGCCTCGCTGATCAGCTTCCACAATGCCGTTGCTCGCTACAACTTTTCTCTCGGACGTGAGGGCATTCTTCCTCGCGGACTTAGTCGCGTCACGGGCGCCGGTGCTCCGTGGGTGGGTTCTCTCGTTCAAACGGTTATCGCAGTGCTTGTGACTGTCGGCTTCATCATCGGTGAATCGACCACAAACGGCGCCTACGTAGTTCCTGATGGTCTCGGTGCCGGCGTTTCGTTGAACGTTTTTCCTCTCGTTGTTGAGTTCAACTGGCTCACCAACAGCGGCGCCATGGGCCTCGTGCTGTTGATGGCTCTCGTGTCCGTTGCCGTCATCGGGTTCTTTGCCAAAGACGGTCGCGGAGTCAATGTCTGGTCCCGCGTGGTCGCTCCAATCGTTGCTGCGCTTGCCTTGTTCGGAATCTTTGGTCTCATCGTTGCCAACTTCAACGTTCTGCTCACGAGTGACCCCACGGCACCGGTTTCGGCCTTGACGTTTGTGCTGCCGATCATCGTGATCGTGCCGGGAATCATCGGCCTGATCTATGGGCTGATTCTCAAGGGTTCGAATCCTAAGGTCTACTCGCAGATTGGTCACGGTATCGCTGAAGACCACACTGTCGGCGGCCTGGGTGAGGCTCCTCGAGGAATCTAGTCGCTGGTTGAGTAGCCGACGAGGTCGGCGTATCGAGACCATTAACGGAGTGTGCCCCCGGGAAACCGGGGGCACACTCCGTTAATTCGCATTAGTTGTCACCCATGACGTCGTCCCAGAGCAGCCCCACAGCCGCTTGCACTGAAGTGATGGGTGCCCCGGCGAGGCGTTGAAGAACGAGACCGTCGAGGGCAGCAAAGGCGTACCGTGCGCGCACGGCGTTAAAGCGCTCTCCCAGCACCGACGCTAAAGCACCCTCGAGCGTCGAGACGTAGTCGGCATACAGGGCAGAAACACGTTCCGCGATCTCTGGGCGGCGATGGGCGGCCAGAACCATTTCATAGACAAAAATTTCGCGGGCAGAGTTTGCTTGGAGCATGCTTGAGAACGAATCAATGAAGCCTTGGCGACTGTGTGGGAAGTCCTCGAGGTGGGACACATCGATGGAGTCGTGAATTGCTCTATCTAGGGCCGCTTCAATCAGGGCATCCCGAGTGCCAAAGTAGTGGGCGATAAGTGAGTTGTTGACACCAGCACGCTCACCGACCGCGCGGAACGTAAGACCGCGCAATCCTTTTTCGCCGACGACGGCAATCGTGGCATCAACGAGTGCTTCTTTTCCGCTTCCGTCGCCCGGGCCTCGCTTGGGCGTTGCGGGGGGTTTTGCCACCATGGTGCTCCTTGAGTTCGCTTCAGGTTAGCAATCCGGTGGCGTCAGAAAGCTTAAGCAAATGCTTAGTTTTGCGCCATACTGGTGATTGTGTCTGCGGTGTTGCATGGAGTTGCGCTTCTCGTCTCGGTGGCTTGCCTTCTGCTTTCCCTTCGACGCATCCGCGAGAAACGCTGGCGCGAGTTTGTCATTGACTGCGCCATGGTGGCAATCATGATCGCCACAGTCTTTGCTCCGGTCGCATTTGGCCTTACCTTGGGGGCGACGCTTATCGCCTTGGCGTTAGTTGAGGCCATCCTCGCGCGCGTGATGGGCGCGGCCCGGCCGCTTCATGTTCATCGTTCGATGTGCCTCGTCATTATGGGCGCGGCAGTCATCTCGATGTCCGCGCACGAACAGAATTCGAGTGCGCAGTTTCAAGCCCCCTTTCACCCGCACGTCATGTCGATGTCCTTGGTCGGCGTTATCGGGCTGGCTACCGTCATCTTGATCGCCATGTTTATGCGCAGGCGATTCACACTGTCAGCGGTCGGAATGCTTGTGGCGACCGGCTTGATGTCGGTCGCCACAGTTGCTGCATAGGTTCGGCTAGTTGGTGTGCAGGTTGAGCATCCCCGGGTCGGTGATGATCGTGCCACCGTCCACCACGAGCGATGAACCCGTGATGTAGCTAGCTTCGTCTGTGAGCAGCCACGCGATCGGCTTGGCCTGCTCCATCGGTGACGATGCTCGCTGTTGTGGAACGAACTTCAGGATGTCCTTGAAGACGTTCTCGACGGTGGTGTTCTTGTGCGCTGCGGCCTCGGCAAATTCTTGCTCGGCCATTTCCGTGATGATCCAACCTGGGCAAACCACGTTTGCGCGAACACCATCGGCGGCGTAGTCGTAAGCGATGTTCTGAATCAGGGCGGTGAAGCCCGCTTTCGACGCTGCGTAGGCGGACATACCGAATCCGCTTCTCAATGATGCAATCGAGCTGACGCCGACAATGTTTCCTTTGGTTTTCACGAGCTCAGGCAGGGCAAACTTTGAGAGCAAAAAGTTCGCGGTGAGATTTGTATCGATGGTCGCCTGCCAGTCAGCTACCGCGTAGTCGGTCACTTTGCCATTCGACACAATGCCGGCGTTGAGAACAAGGTTGTCAATCTTGCCGTGAGCTTTTACGGCAGCGTCGACCAGCGCCTTGGCCCCAGCCTCGGTGGCAATATCGCCCACCACAACGGTTGCATTGGTGTCGGCGGCAACGGCGTCAAGCGGCGCCTGCCGGCGACCCGCGATGACGACGTGGTGGCCGCGCTCGGAAAGCAGGCGAGCAAGAGCGGCGCCAACGCCGGTTCCTCCGCCGGTGATAACAGTTACTGGTGCAGACATTTCTTCTCCTTATATATTCGTGTGAAAACTATTCGCCGGTGGCGTAAGTAGCGGTCACTCCGCCGTCGACGGCGTACACAGATCCGGTAACAAAGCTGGCGTCATCGCTCAGCAAGAAGCGCACCACGTTGGCTACTTCTTCGGGTTGACCAAGTCGACCGATCGGAGCCGAGCTGCCAGCGATCTTGGCGGCCTCGTGCTTTTCGGTCCCGGGCAAAAGTGTGCTCGCGATGTCCTGGAACATGCGAGTGTTGATGAAGCCAGGCGCGACGGCGTTCACCCGGATGCCCGCTTTGGCCTCTTCGGTCGCCGCCGTGCGCACGATACCGGCGACCGCGTGCTTGGCTGCGTTGTACGCAACCGTCATGGGCAGCCCGAGTGACGACGCAATGGAGCCCGTGCAGACAATGGACCCCGAGCCCTGCTTGCGCATGACGGGCAACACGGCGCTCATCCCGAGGAACACTCCGTTTAGGTTGACGTTGATTACTCGCGTCCAGTCGGCGTAGCTCACCTCGGCAGTCGGCGAGAGAACGCCCTCGATGCCCGCGTTGTTGAAGAACCCGTCAATGGTGCCGAAAGCGTCGACGGCCTTGGCCACATAGTTGGTGACGTCATCTTCTTTGGTGACATCGGCTATGACGATGATCGATTTGACGCCCAGCTTGTCCACCGCTTCTTTGGTAACCTGAACGAGCTTTTCGTCTCGATCGACTAGCACGAGGTTTGCTCCCGACTCGGCGAGTTTGAGGCAGGTCGCACGGCCGATGCCGCCGCCGGCTCCGGTGACGATGATGTTTTTTCCGGGCAGTTCGATGGGCATGTTTTCTCTCTTCGTTGAGTGCTGGGTTCAGGCTAGGTGGTCAGGGTAAAGCCGCGGTAGCCCTCGGCTGCAATCTCTTTCAGGCGGGCTTCGTAGGGGGCGCATCCGCCCAGGTAGACGACATTGACCCGTGGCTTGCCGGCGACGTTCGTTCCGGTGTACCAAGAGTCAGAGAATCGCATGAGAGTGGAGTCGCTGACCTCATTGACGTGGGCGGTCCACTCTTGTTCGGACTCAGCCGTAGCTTCGAACGACGTGACGTGGTCGGCCTCGAGCCTGGCCAACATTCCGGCTATCCACTCGACGTGTGTCTCGATTGACACTACGACGTTGCTCAAGGGAGCCGGGCTTCCCGGGCCGGTGGCCACAAACATGTTTGGGAACCCGGCTACAGCGAGCCCCATGTAAGTCGAGGGTGAGTGTGACCACTTCTCTTTCAGGGATGCCCCACCGCGGCCACGAATGTCGAGACGGCTCAGCGTTCCGGTCACCGCGTCAAACCCCGTGGCCAGAATGAACATGTCAACCTCGTATTCACCCGCGGTCGTCGTAAAGCCGGTCGGGGTCATAGCAATCAGCTCTTCGTCACGCAGGTCCACCAGCGTTACGTTCTCACGATTGAAGGTCTCGTAATAGTTGGTGTCAATGCACAGGCGACGGGTGGCGATTCGATAATCGGGAATGAGCTTGTCGGCAATCGCCGGGTCGTTTACTCGCGAGCGAATCTTGGCTTTGGCGAAGGCAGAGACAAAAGCATTCGCGTCGTCGTCCGCAATGGTGTCGACAACCGCGCTCGCGAACCGCATCGGGCTGCCGTACTCGTAGTTGCGCTCGAGCTCGCTGCGTGCAAGATCTTCACCCATCACCGAGAACGGCTGGTCGAGAGTTTCTGTGACGGCACCGAGCATCGAGGAGCGGGCCTCAGCGCGGTAGTCACCGTAGCGAGCCTTGACTTCAGCCACGCGTTCGGGGGCAAGCGGTCGGTTGCGCGCCGGCAGCGAGTAGCTTGGCGTGCGCTGCAACACATACAGGTGCTCGGCCGTCTCGGCCGCAATGGGAATGACCTGGATTCCCGACGAACCGGTTCCCAGAACCGCGACCTTCTTGCCGGCGAAGCTCACCGGAGCATGCGGCCAGGTCGCGGTGTTCAGTAGCTCGCCCTCGAAGGTGTCCATCCCAGGAATGTTCGGAATCTTGGGAGTGGAGAGAATTCCCGTGCCCCACACGATGTACTTGGTATCGATCTCGCCGGCCGACGTGGCAACCAGCCAGCGGGATGTCTGCTCGTTCCACTGCGCGCCCGTGACCTCGGTGTTGAAGCGGAAGTCTTTGGTCACATCCAGCTTGTTGGCCACGAACTCGAGGTAGGCCAAGATGTCGGGCTGAGCCGGAAACTTTTCGGTCCAGGTCCACTCCTGCTGGATCTCCTCGCTGAACGAGTAGGAATAGTCGAGGCTCTCGACGTCGCAACGAAGGCCGGGGTAGCGATTCCAGTACCAGGTGCCGCCGACGCCCTGGCCGCGCTCTATGCCGACGACCGACAGGCCGAGCTCGTGTGCCTTGTGCACCATATAGATGCCGGTGAAGCCGGCTCCGACGACAACGACGTCAGTCCTCACGGGATGTGTGATCGACACGGTAACCTCTCTTCGTTGATGGGCCTCTTTGATGTTCTCAGCAGCTTGCTCGTAGTTCTTGGTTGACTGTGCATCCGGACTGTCAATGTGTGCATTACTCTCGGGCGCTTCTTTACGCGGCGTGAGAATTGGAATTGACTGGGCGTCATTACACGTTTGCGCCAGTCGAGGAGAAAACCATGAAAACCAAAGCCGCCGTCGCCTTTGAAAAAGAACAGCCACTTGTCATCACCGAGATCGACATCGATGAGCCCCGCGCTGGTGAGGTGCGCGTTCGCCTGGTCGCAAGCGGTGTGTGCCACACCGACGCCATCGTGCGTGACCAGTGGTACCCCACTCCTCTTCCCGCGGTTTTGGGTCACGAAGGTGCCGGCATCGTCGATGCCATTGGACCTGGTGTTACGAAGGTAGCCGTGGGCGACAAGGTACTCATGAGCTTCTCGCACTGTGGGGAGTGTGCCAATTGCGCTACCGGCCGCCCCGGCTACTGCCAGGAATTCTTCGGCGCCAACTTCGGTGGTCGTAGAGCCGACGGGTCGAGCTCCTACTCGCTCGACGGCCAGCAAATCAGCTCGCACTTCTTTGGCCAGAGCTCTTTTGCCGCATACGCCAACGTTCCGGTCAACTCGCTGGTGAAGGTGCCCGCCTCGGCACCGCTCGAAATCCTCGCGCCGCTCGGCTGCGGCATCCAAACCGGTGCGGGTGCGGTGCTCAACACGCTCGACCCTTCAGCCGGAACATCCATCGCCATCTTTGGCGCCGGCGCAGTCGGTCTCTCTGGTTTGCTCGGAGCAGTCATTGCGGGATGCACCACCATCATCGCGGTGGATGTTCACGACAGCCGCCTCGAATTCGCAAAATCACTCGGCGCCACCCACACCGTCAACGCCAGCAAGCAAGACGTGGTCGAGACCATCAAAGAGATCACGGGTGGGGGAGCGAACTACGCCCTCGAGACAACGGGTGTGCCCGCGGTCTTCACACAAATGACGTACGCGCTGACCGTGCGCGGCCACGCGGCTGTCGTTGGAGCAGCCGCCTTGGGTACGAACGCAAACTTCGACATCGGGTCGCTGCTGCCCATGGGAATTACCGTGCAGTTTGTGGTCGAGGGCGACTCCGTGCCGTCAAGCTTCATCCCCAAGCTTGTCGATTTGTATGAGCGAGGACAGTTCCCGTTCGACAAGTTGGTCAAGTCGTACCCGTTCGATCAGATCAACCAGGCGTTCGAAGACTCTGCCAAGGGTGGAACGCTCAAGCCGGTGGTCGTCTTCTAGTAAATACGCGCAATCCACTTGACCATTTCAAGAAGTGTGTCAGACTGTATACGATTTCTGATTCGATGACGGGTCAGGCCTTACGGTACGAACACTGGAGGTTGTGTGGATTCGCTAGTTGTTGCCCACGATCAGGCTGCAAGCGACACGATTGCGGTGCACGATTTCAACGAGTGGAAGCGCATCGTTTCGAGCTCGTTCGTTCCCCTTGAGGTAACCTCCGACGACGCTGAAGCGTTCCGCGGTCGTATGAAGTCGCGCGCGATTGGTGAAATTCTTATCACCGAGATTTCGGCAACATCACACCAGGTTCACCGCACTCCCTCGCTCATCGCGCAAAACGACAAAAAGTACATCAAGATGTCGCTGCAGATGGCGGGCACTGGTCTGCTGATGCAAGATGGTCGCCAGGCCATTCTCGGTCCGGGCGACATCGCGATCTACGACACGAGTCGCCCCTACACTCTCGAATTCCATGGCGACTTTCGTTCGCTCGTGGTCATGTTCCCGCACTCGCACATCGACCTTCCGTCCGAGTCACTGTCGCGCCTCACCGCGACACGAATCGTCGGAGACGAGGGCATTGCTCGCTTGGTCGGCCCGTTCCTGGTGCACCTGGCTCGCAACATGGATCGCCTTGTCGGGCACAGCGGCATCCGCTTGGTACACAACGCAATCGACCTCGTTACCACGGTTCTCTATAGCCAGCTCGACTCGGCCGAGGGTGAAGCCAGCAACAGTCACCGGGCATCCTTGCTTCGCGAGGTGCACGCCTACATCGACACCCACTTGTCTGATCCCGAACTCAGCCCGCGTGACATCGCCGCAGCAACGTTCATTTCGACGCGCCACTTGCACGGCATCTTTAAGGAGCAGGGCGTCACGGTTTCGGCGTGGATTCGTTCGCGTCGACTCGAGCACTGCCGCCGCGACCTCACTGACCCGCTCCTCGACAGCAAGCCCGTCTCGGCAATCGCCGCCCGGTGGGGCTTCACTGACGCCTCGCACTTCAGTCGATTGTTCCGATCCACATTCGGCGAAGCGCCCACGCGTTTTCGCGTGGAGTCACGTGCCGGTCTAGAGCGCGAAAGCGCCTAACCCCTGGCGAATTCCGAATAACGGTTGCGTTACCCAATCGTGACCGTTCGATAGCAGGTATCACTGCGGTGATACCTTGCGCGAAAGCACCGGAAAAACGCGTCAAACTCGGGGTTTCGCGCAAAGTCAACTGCCCTTCAGCAATTGACAAGTCGTTGACAATTCCAACGGTTTACTGTTGTCTCATAACATGCGGTGATGTCAGAAGACTCGCCCGAGACTTGCATCGGTGCAAGGGATGGTTCGCCAGCCTTATGTTTCCGCCGCAGATTTCGAGTAGTCGCGACATCTCTCGCAGACCGATCAGGTAACTGGCCGGTCAGATTTGGAAGCGGCACGCTGATGTGCCGCATAACCGAGAGGCAATAAACAATGCGCATTACTAAGAAAGCCATTGCAGTAGCCGGCATCGCCGCGCTTGCTGTAGCGGGCTTGACCGGCTGTGCAAGTGGTGGCGGCGGCGCTGCTACCGGCACTCCCATTCTGGTCAACTCAATCACAGACACGAAGGGCTTCCCCGAGGCTGCCGCTGTCGCTGCTGAGGTATTCGCTGAATACAACGCAGCTGGTGGATTCAACGGTCGCCCCATCAAGCTCACCACCATTGACGCTCCCACCGGCGATGTCAACGCAGCGAAGAACGGTGCTGCTGACTCCGTCAACAACAAGGACGTTGTAGCCATGGTTGGCTCCAGCACCTTCGGTGAGTGCGCCATTAACCACTCCGCTTACGAGCAGGCCGGTATGGTCGCGTTCCAGGGCGTTGGTGTGGACACCTTCTGCTTCACCACCCCGAACATGGCAGCTGCCAACAACGGCCCGCTGTTCGACATCTACGCAACTGCATGGAACGCCATCAAGGTTGACGGCGCTAAGGCTCCTTGCTTCGTCGCCAACTCGGGTGACCCCAGCACCTCCTACGGCTACAGCCAGGTTGTCAAGCTCATCACCGAGCGCACCGGCGTGCAGTGGGCAGATGTTCAGATCCCTCAGCAGACCGCTGCAAACGACTACAGCGGTGCTGTAATCGCAGCTCTCGGTCACAAGTGTGACGCACTTGTCTTCGGTGGCGTTCACCCCGTTGTTGCCGCAATGATTGCTGTTGTTGCATCGCAGGGCTCGAAGCTCCCCGTTTACGTGCAGACCTCCTGCTACGACCCCGGCTTCCCGATGGATCCCGCAGTCAAGGGTTACGCCGGTAAGGTCTCGGTCCCCGCAGAGTTCGCTCCTTCGGACGACGCAGCTAACGCTGACTTCAACAAGCTGATCAAGAAGGTTGCTGCTGCTCCGACCTGGTCGTACTCCTTCGAACAGGCTGGTTACCTCGCCGCTAAGGACTTCATCATGACCCTCGAAAAGGTCTCCGGTGACGTTACTCGCGAGTCCGTAACCAAGGCTGCTAAGGATGACGCAACCTGGCCCGACAGCAACCCGATGCGCGGTAACCCGTGGATCTTCGGTTCGGGAACCGAGCACCAGGCGAACTCGTCGACCTACCTGGCCGAAATCGCACCTGGTTCGGGCGTCTGGACCTCAAAGGGTCCGTGGCTCCAGGGCGCAGACATGCAGTGGACCAACATCCCTGCTGTTCCGCCGGCTGGCTAGTCACTAGCTCCACCTGAAACCCGTGTCCGGGGAGGCCAGTCCTTCCCGGACACGGGTTTCACACCCTCAACCTTTGTTCTACATCTCAGGAGTGCACCGGAAATGATTATCGTCAACGGCTTCGCGGGACTGACGCAGGGGGCGTTCTTTGCCATCATCGGCATCATGCTCACCCTCATGGCTCAGCTGACTCGCGTCGTCAACTTCTCTCAACTAGCCGTAGGAATGTTCGGTGGCTTTGTGGGCATGACGCTCATGATGAGCCCCGACATTCAGCTCAACATCTGGTTGGCGCTTGTCGTATCCATTCTGATCAGTGCAGCACTCTCGGGAATCGTTGGCTGGATTATCGCGACGTGGCTTCCCAACGCACCCATTTCAAACCGCTCGGCTGTCACGGTGGCAGCACTGCTACTGATTGTTTCGACGGCTTCTGTTCTGTTCGGTGCTAATCACTCAAACTTCACCCCGGTGGTCTCGGGCAACGTCACGCAGTTCAATGTGCCTGGCGGCATCGTCTTCGTCTCACAGAACCTCGTGGCGCTATTGCTGCTCGCGCTGGTCATCCTGGTCGCCTCATCCATTCTTCTGAAGCGAACCATGTTTGGTGTTCGCCTTCGCGCAATATCTGACCGCCAGTCGGCTGCCGAGCTCATAGGTGTCAACGTCAAGCTCCTCAACGTTGGTGTGTGGGTCATCTCTGGCGCGCTGATCTCGCTGGCCATCGGGTTCATTCCCGCAACGATCAGCAACGACTACATCTCGTTCTCGCTTCTCATCATTGGCGGCTCCGCCGCAGCTCTTGTCGGCGCATTCCGCAATCCGTGGCTTGCGCTTGTAGGTGGTCTTCTCATCGGGGCGCTGCAGGGCGTTTGCTCTGCCATCCCGCAAATTGCCCCCTACAAAGACTGGGTCGTTTTCATTTTGATTCTCGTGTTCCTTCTATGGAACCAGCGCAAGGAGGTCTGGGATGTCGCTCGCTAGTCACGCAGGAAAAGACGGGGCGGCACCCGTGTTTGCCAAACAAACGTTCATTCACCGCCCCTGGGCACCTCTGGTTCTCGGCGTGGGAATCATCATCGGTGGCGTCATCATCGGCACCATCTTGGGTCTGGTGAGCGACTTCGGTTTCACCCGAATGAGTCTCATTCTCATCACGACGGTTCTCTTGCTCGGCCTCGGTGTTGTCACCGGTACCGCTGGAATGATTGCCCTCTGTCAGCTGTCTTTTGCTGCCGCGGGCGCCTACATCGTTGAGTGGATGTCGCTGCACCACATTGCGACGTTCCTGGGAGGTTTTGCCTTCATCTTCTACATGATCTGTGGAGCTGCGTTCGCCATGGTTATGGGAATCATCGTGGGTCTGCCGGCCTTGCGTCTTCGTGGCGTAAACCTTGCCGTTGTCACACTGGGCCTGTCGTTCGTTTTCGACATCACCATCATCACGCTCGGCTTCCCCGGAACCAAGACCAACGAGTTCATCGACCGTCCGTTTGGAATCGGTGGATCGCCCGAAGACAAAGACACCGTATGGGTTGCACTTTTCACGCTCGTTGTTGCCGCCATCGTGGCTATCGCTGTGGTCTACCTGCAGCGCAGCCGTTGGGGTTCGGCCTGGAAGATGGTTGCGTTCTCTGAGCGCGGCACCGCTTCTGCTGGTACCAACGTGCGCTTCGCCAAGCTAACCGCCTTCGCTGTCAGCGCCGGCGTCGGTGGAATCGCGGGTGGCTTGTTCGAGGCACTCTATCGCCAGGGAAACCCCACCCTGTTCGGACCGTACTCCTCGCTGGTGCTTTACGTGCTCTCGGCCATCGTGGGTTCGTACCTCATTGACATGGCGTTCTTTGGTGGCGTGCTCTCGGTCGTCATTCCGTTCATCCTGACTCGCCTGTCGTGGCCGATGTTCATCGGAGACATGCTGTTCGGTGTTTTGGGTATTCAGGCGCTCACGACCGGATCGAATCTGGGTGAAGACATTCGACGCGGTATTCGCAAGCGTTCGCGTGATGCGAAGCTCGCTGCGGTGGCTGAGGTCGTTCATGAAACGGCTGCACCCATTGCAAACGTTCCGATTCCTACCGGAACTGGCCGACCGCTGCTTGTCGTCAAAGACCTCGGTGTTCAGTTCGGGGCCGTCAAGGCCAACAGCAACGTCAACATCACTGTTTCCGAGGGAACGATTTTCGGTCTGATTGGCCCGAACGGTGCCGGTAAGTCGACGTTCATCGATGCTGTGAGCGGCTTCCTGCCGCACCACACCGGTGTTGTCGAACTTGATGGTGTTGCTCTCGACAAGAAGTCACCGAGCAACATCGCACGAATTGGTCTTCGCCGCACGTACCAACAGGATCGCGTCCCCTCGACGCTCACCGTTGGCGCTTACGTGCGCTTCGTGACTCGCGGTAAGGCAACTCGTGCCGAGA
>JAHEGZ010000064.1 GCA_024644865.1 Aurantimicrobium sp. | reverse complement strand
TGTTACTCACCCGTTCGCCACTAATCCACCGGAGCAAGCTCCAGCTTCATCGTTCGACTTGCATGTGTTAAGCACGCCGCCAGCGTTCGTCCTGAGCCAGGATCAAACTCTCCGTAAAAGAGTGATACCGATCAGCAAGCTGACCGGAAATCGTTTGTAGCGACCTTCCGGAATGGGAAGAGCCGCTACGAGTTTGATTCTGACAAAACAGAACAGTCATTGCTGACATGTTTTGTTGTCTTTAATTTTTTCCAAAGGAATCTCTTGACTAGCTAAAAGCTAGCCACGAGGTATTTGGCATTTGACAATGTGCACGCTGTTGAGTTCTCAAGGATCGGACGCTCCTCATTAAGAACCGTGCGGTCCAAATTGAGGGCAACTCTCCGAGCTTACGTGTTCAGGCGCATCGTTGCAAATCAAGGTTTCAACCTTCTCTAGAAGGTTTTCCCTGCCGCATCGTTGCGCCTGGTAAGCGGTGCCACACCCCCAGAAAACTGTTGGTGGAGCGAATGTCTCACTTGAGGCCGAGTGGCTAAGAAGCCGACTTCGCACCTTTGGGCGACAAGACATAAACATAGTAGGAATTCTGGGGTGCTGCAAATCACGGCAGAATCCCGGGCGTGTCGCTCGTGGGCTACCCCACGGACACCTCTCGTTTACTCGACGAAGATGCCGGCGAGGGTCTTTTTGCCACGGCGAAGCACGGCCATGCCCGACGGCAGCACGTGGCCTTCGAGGGTGGCATCCTGTGCTTCGATCTTCACGTTGTTGAGGTACACGCCGCCCTCGGCGATCGCGCGACGAGCAGCGGATGTACTGTCAACGAGTGCGGTGTCGACCAGGAGTTGAGCAACCTGGGTCGACGCGGGCGCGGTCGTGTGGGGCAGCTCGCGCAGAGCGGATTCGAGGGTGAGGGCATCCAACTCGCCCAGGTCACCTTGACCAAAAAGTGCAGCTGCAGCGGCGATGGCTGCGTCGGTCGCAGCGGTGCCGTGCACGAGCGATGTGACCTCGTAGGCCAGCTTGCGCTGCGCGGCCCGCTTGAACGGCTCGTCGGCGACGGACTGCGCGAGCTCTTCAATCTCGGTGCGAGATAAGAAGGTGAACACCTTGAGACGATCGATGACATCGGCATCGTCGGTGTTGAGCCAAAACTGGTAGAACGCGTACGGGCTGGTCATCGAGGCATCGAGCCAGACCGCGTTGCCCTCTGACTTGCCGAACTTCGTTCCGTCGCTGTTGGTGATGAGCGGTGTTCCGATCGCGTGCACGCTCTTGCCCTCGGCGCGGTGGATGAGGTCGGTTCCGCTCGTGAGATTGCCCCACTGGTCGCTGCCGCCGGTCTGCAGAACGCAGTCGTAGGTGCGGTAGAGCTCGAGAAAGTCGAGGCCCTGCAGAATCTGGTAGCTGAACTCGGTGTACGAGATGCCCGCGTCGGAGTTGAGGCGTGCGCTGACCGCATCCTTTTTGAGCATTGTGCCCACACGAAAGTACTTGCCAATTTCGCGCAAGAAGTCGATGGCCGACAGCGGTGCGGTCCAGTCGAGGTTGTTGACCATGCGGGCGGCGTTGGCGCCCTCGAACGAGAGGAACTTCTCGATCTGCGAGCGCAGGTAACCCACCCACTCGGCGACGGTCTCGTGCGTGTTGAGCGTGCGCTCAGCGGTGGGGCGCGGGTCGCCGACCAGACCAGTCGAGCCGCCAACCAGACCCAGCGGCTTGTGACCGGCGAGCTGGATGCGACGCAGCAGCAGAATCTGCACCAGGTTGCCCAGGTGCAGGCTTGGCGCTGTGGGGTCGAAACCGCAGTAATAGGTTATGGGCTCTCCGGCCAGGAGCGTCTTGAGCTCGTCAGCGTCGGTGGAGACGTGGATGAGTCCGCGCCAGATCAGTTCGTCCCAGAGGGTGGCGAAGGTGGCGTCGTTGGACTGCTGGGCGAGCTGTGCGGGGGTGCTCATTAGCGCTCCTCGAGATCAAGGGCGCGGGCAAGCTTGGTCACGGCGGCGGTGAGCTGCTTGAGCTGAGCCGCGACTGCTTTGGGGGCCGTTCCGCCGGCGCCAGAGCGCGATTCAACCGAGCCACGCGCGGAAAGCACAGTGCGGACGGCTGGCTTGAGGTGCTGCGAGATGGCCTTGTACTGAGCATCCGTGGGTTCGTGGAGTTCTAGGTCGTTGGTTTCGCAGAACTGCACCAACTCCCCCGAGATCTCGTGAGCGTCACGGAAAGGCACGCCCTGTTTGACCAGCCACTCGGCAACGTCGGTCGCCAGAGAGAAGCCTTGTGGAGCAAGCTCGGCCATTCGTTCGGTGTTGAAGGTGAGAGTGGCAAGCATGCCGGCGAACGCGGGAAGCAAAACCTCGAGGGTCTCGACCGAGTCGAATACGGGCTCTTTGTCTTCTTGCAGGTCGCGGTTGTAGGCAAGCGGCAGACCCTTGAGCGTGGCCAGCAATCCCGTGAGATTGCCGATCAGGCGACCGCTCTTGCCCCGGGCGAGCTCGGCGATATCGGGGTTCTTCTTCTGCGGCATGATCGACGAGCCGGTGGAGTAACCATCGTGCAGGCGCACGAATCCAAACTCCTTGGTCGACCAGAGGATGACCTCCTCCGCCAGACGTGAAATGTCGATACCGATCTGGGCGGTGATGAACCCGAACTCAGCCACCACGTCACGACTCGAGGTCGAGTCAATCGAGTTCGGGCCAGGCCCGCTCAGGCCAAGCTTGTCGGCGACCAACTTGGGGTCGAGGCCCAGCGAGCTACCAGCCAGGGCACCAGCGCCATACGGCGACAGGGATGCCCGAGCACTCCAATCGCGGAACCGCTCGAGGTCGCGCACCAACGGCCACGCGTGCGCGAGCAGGTGGTGTGCCAGCAGCACGGGCTGAGCGTGTTGAAGGTGTGTGCGGCCGGGCATGATTGCGGTCGGATGGGCGTTCGCCTGCGAAACCAGAGCGTCGATGAGCTCAATGAGCTCGTGCGAGATCTGGCGCGAGTGGTCGAGCAGGTACAAACGAATCAGCGTGGCGATCTGGTCGTTGCGGCTACGGCCTGCGCGCAGCTTTCCGCCGAGTTCAGTTCCGGCGATCGACACGAGCCCGCGCTCGAGAGCGGAGTGAACATCCTCGTCGGATTCGAGTGCGACGAACTCACCCGAGGCGACCTGCTTACGCAGCGTCTCAAGAGCGGTGTGCATCTTCTTGGCTTCAGATTTGGTCAGGTAGCCGGCAGCCTCGAGGGCGGCGGCGTGCGCCTGCGAGCCTGTGATGTCGTAATCGGCGAGCGCCCAGTCAAAGTGTGTTGACTTGCTCAGTCGCGCGAGTTCGGGCGACGGGCCCGACGTGAAACGACCGCCCCAGAGCGCGCCAGCCTCACCAGCACGGTTCGTGCTCTTCTTGGGGGTCTTGGCTGCCATAAGGGGCCTTTCGATTTCGGGTACGCGAAAGCTACCTGTCTAGGTTAACGGCGTAACGGGAAGGGTCGCGTTACGCGAGGTCGCGGCGAGCCGAGATCTTCGACGGAAGAGACCAAATCTCGATGAAGCCCTTGGCCTGTGACTGGTCGAACGTGTCACCGGTGTCGTAGGTTGCCAGGTCGAAGTCGTAGAGGCTCTTCTCGCTCTTGCGACCGGTAACCACAGCCTGCCCAGCGTGCAGCTTGATACGGATGTCACCGGTCACGTAACGCTGCGTGTCGTTGATGAACACGTCGAGCGAGCGCTTCAACCCTGAGAACCACAGACCGTCGTAGACGAGCTCTGCCCACTCGGCCTCGACGCGGCGCTTGTAGCGGGCCAGGTCGCGCTCGATGGTGAGGTTCTCGAGTTCTTCGTGAGCGTTGATCAGCGTGATACCGGCCGGCGACTCGTAAACCTCACGGCTCTTGATGCCGACGAGGCGGTCTTCGACGATGTCAATACGACCAACACCCTGAGCACCGGCGAGGTCATTGAGCTGCATGACAGCCTGCAGAGGAGTAACTGCCTTGCCGTTGATGGCAGTCGGGATGCCCTCAGTGAAGCTAATCGTCACCTCGCTGGCCTCGCGCGGAACCGACGGGTCTTGCGTGTATGTGTAGATGTCCTCGATCGGAGCATTCCACGGGTCTTCGAGGAATCCGGTCTCAACAGCGCGACCCCACACGTTCTGGTCAACCGAGTACGGGTTCTTCTTGCTCTGCGCGATTGGCAGGTTGTTCTTTTCGGCATACGCGATCGCCTTGTCACGCGTCAGCGCGAGGTCACGAATGGGAGCAATCGAGGTGAGGTCGGGTGCGAGGGCAGCAACGGCGGCCTCGAAACGAACCTGGTCGTTGCCCTTGCCCGTGCATCCGTGGGCAATGGAGTTTGCGCCGAGCTCTTTGGCGGTCTGCGCCAGGTACTTGGCGATAATCGGGCGGCTGAGCGCCGACACCAGCGGGTAACGCTTCTGGTAGAGGGCGTTGGCCTTGAGCGCGGGCATCAAGTAGTCGGATGCGAACTCGTCTTTGGCGTCGATGACCACAGATTCGACGGCGCCGCAGTCGAGGGCGCGCTGGCGGATCTGCTCCATGTCTTCGCCGCCCTGCCCCACGTCGATGGCCATGGCAACGACCTCTTTACCGGTGGCGTCTTTGAGCCAACCGATACCTACAGAAGTGTCGAGACCACCGGAATAAGCAAGGACAACGCGTTCAGACATGTCTTCAATTCTAGAGGGGTCACGAAGGTCGCCATGAGCGATGCAACTCCCCTCTTGAATCTCATGGGGCGGAAACAACCCATGTTGTTCGCAGGGAAGCGAGCGTAGGGTGCGAGGTATGAAGGTAAACGAGAAAGTCATTGTTGTTACTGGCGCCGGCAGCGGAATCGGCCGAGCGGTCGCCCTCGAGCTTCTGGCTCGCGGCGCCAAGGGCGTGGCCGCGGTCGACATGAACCCGGATGCCCTTGCCGAAACGGTCGCGCTTGCCGGAGCTAGCGCATCCAAGGTCAGCACCCACACCGTGAACCTCACCGACCGCAAAGCTGTGGCCGCTCTTCCGGCGGCAGTAGTCAAGTCACACGGCCAGGTCGACGGGTACGCAAACGTTGCCGGAATCATTCAGCACTTCGTCAAGATCGACCAGCTGAGCTACGAGGAGTTCGAGAAGGTCGTAAACGTCAACTTCTGGGGAACGGTGGCGATGTACAAAGAGTTCATCCCCCACCTGCTCGAGCGGCCCGAGGCGCAGATCCTGAACGTGTCGAGCATGGGCGCTTATGCGCCGGTTCCCGGGCAGACCGCTTATGGAGCTACAAAGGCCGCCGTGCGGTTGTTCACCGAGGGCATTCGCAGTGAGTTAGCCGGCACCAAGGTGGGCGCAAGCGTTGTTTTTCCGGGTGCGACGGCTACGAATATTGCGACCAACTCCGGCGCGATGGATGCCGCGGCGAGCGCCGAAATGGAGGCTTCCGCATCCAAAATCAAGATGCAGACAGCGGAACAAGCCGCCGCCAAGATCGTCGATGCCTTCGAGGGCAACAAGTTCAACGCGCCGGTGGGCTCAGACGCCAGCACCATGTATCGCCTGATTCGCTTGGCGCCCGAGTGGGCAGCCAACCTCATTCAAAAGCAGATGGCGAGCTTGCTGG
>JAHEGZ010000007.1 GCA_024644865.1 Aurantimicrobium sp. | reverse complement strand
TTCGCCACTTCGACCCCGATGACCTCTACTGGATCAACCAGTGGGACGGTCAGGTTCCTCCCGGAGTGCTCGACTGGGGCGTCGCGCCCGTCGGTCGGTAACCTCCCGCTCAGTGAGAATCACACCAGCGAAAAACCTTTTCACTGAGTAAAAAGCCACTTAGGCTGACGGCATGACCAATTCTTACGATGCCGTAATCGTCGGTGGCGGACACCACGCCACCATCCTTGCGCCGTACCTTGCTCGAGCGGGCATGTCTGTGGCTGTGTTTGAGCAACACAGTTACATCGGCGGCTCTGCACACAGCATCCCTGGGCCCGTCCCTGGCGTCACGCAGAATCCCTGTGCGCACTGGACGCGGTTCTATTCGCACCCGGCGTACAAAGACTTCAACCTCAAGGCCGAGGGCCTCGAATACGTCTTCCCCGAGGGCAACGAGGTCATGATTTTCGACGACGGTTCGTACTTCGTCGGCTACTCCTCGAACAAGGTCATTGACGACAACGGCAAGCAGGAACCCTGGGCCGAGGGCGTGCAGCGCACGCACGACAACATCAAGGCTTTCAGCAAGCGCGACGCCGACACCTACATGCGGTTCCGTGACGCGTATGAGAAGCACGTCAAGAGTGCTTTTGGTAAGCAGCGTTTCAGTGCCCCCACCCCGTGGGGCACTCCGGATGCGCTCGAGCAGTTGCTCACCATCGAAGAATCGATGATTGAGCCGGTGCACCAGTTCATGAGCTCGCGCCAGCTCGCCTACGACCTGTTCGAGTCGGATGAATTGCGCACGCTCTTCATGCGCGCCGGTGTCACCTCGACCGGTTGCTACCCCGACGATGTCATGGGACTTCAGGGATTCGTGCACAACTTGGCACTCGTGCTGTCGCTTGAGCCGGCCGCCATCGCCATCGGCGGTACTGGTCAAATATCGAAGGCGCTCGTCAAGGCGGGCGAAAAGCGTGGCGTGAAGTACTTCACGCAGTCGCGCGTGGATGAGATCGTTCAGGAAAACGGCAAGGCCACGGGCATCCGCCTGGCTGATGGCACGTTCGTCGGCGCCAAGATCGTGGTTAGCGACTTGGGCCTGCCGCAGACCGTGCTGCAGCTGCTGCGAAATGGTGAGGTCGCCGAGAAAATTCGTCACCGCCTCAAGAACATCGTCTACGACCGTGGACAGCTGGTCTGGGCAAATGTCGTCACCAAAGAAGCCCCCGATTACGCAGGAACCGTCGGCAGCGACGAGGTCGGTCAGCAGCCGCGCCTGTACTGGGGCAAGAAAGACCCCGACTGGTTTGCCACGCGCTACCAGGCTCACATCATGACCGAGGGAATCTCGCCGCACATGATGATGCTCAGCTCGACCGACTCGCAGTGGGACACCACGCGTGCCCCCGAGGGAATGCACATCACGGGTATCGAGGAGTTCACCGCTCCCATTCGCATGTTCGACAAGGAGCAGCGCGCCGAGCTAGCCAAGGAGTTCGAGAAGCGCATCCGTGCCCAGTGGCCGAAGTACGCCAAGAACATGACCGACGACAACATTCTCGCGATGCAGTTCTTCATGCCCGAGACGGTCAACGCATCCAAGCCCGACATGATCGAGGGCGGATACGTTGAGGGCGCTCACCTAGCCAGCCAGCTCGGTCGATTCCGCCCCATTCCGGAGCTCGCCGGTTACCAGACGATTCTGCCGAACCTCTACAACTGCTCAGCCAACGTGCACGCTGGCTCGGGCATTGGGCGCGGTAGTAGCTACAACTGTTGGCAACAGATTGCTGCCGACCTTGGAATTGACCCACAGGCAGACCTCAACCCCGTCGCGGAGTAGTTCCGAACATCTAAGCTGATAGCACTATGGATGGTGCACTCCCGGCGTGGTTTGAAATAGGTTCACTGGTCGTTCTCACCTTGATTTTGGTGGCAGACCTGCTGATCATTTTCAAGCGACCGCACATTCCCTCGATGCGCGAGGCCGCAATCTGGGTCAGCGTTTATGCCGCGCTCGCGGTGCTCTTCGGTGTGGCCATACTGCTTTTGGGCGATGTCACGCACGCGAGCGAGTTTTACGCCGGTTGGCTTACCGAGTACAGCCTCAGCATTGACAACCTGTTCGTGTTTGTCATTCTCATGGCGCGTTTCTCGGTTCCCCGCAAGTACCAGCAGGAAGTGCTCATGGTGGGCATCATCATGGCCCTTGTTCTTCGTGGCATTTTTATTCTTGCTGGGGCCGCGCTCATTGCGAACTTCTCCTGGATCTTCTGGATCTTCGGTGCGTTCCTGATCTACACCGCTTTTCACCAGGCATTCCGCTCGCACGATGACGAAGAAGAGACCGAGAACAAGCTCATCGCGGGTCTGCGCAAGCGCGTCACAATGTCGCCGGTGTACGACGGGGCAAAGCTCCGCACCACTTACAACGGCAAGCGCATGTTCACTCCGATGCTGGTCGTCTTCGCGGCAATCGCCATCACTGACACCATCTTCGCGTTCGACTCCATTCCAGCCATCTTCGGAATTACGACAAGCCCGTTCATTGTTTTCACCGCGAATGTCTTCGCGTTGATGGGTTTGCGTCAGCTCTACTTTCTGCTGGGTGGCTTGCTCGAGAAACTCGAGTACCTCAAGTACGGAATCGCGTTCATTCTGGCGTTTATCGGAGTCAAGCTTGTGTTGCACGCGCTTCACGAGAACACGCTCCCGTTCATCAACGGAGGTCACCACGTGGAGTGGGCGCCCGACATTCCTACGTGGCTATCGCTGGTCGTGATCATTCTGGCCATGGTGGTCTCGACCGTGGCTAGCCTGGTCAAGATGCGCCGATTTGCAGACAACGAGAAGACCGAGCCTGCCAAGTAGAATGGTGGGATGACTTCCCCGCGCACGCTTGCAGAAAAAGTCTGGGATGACCACCTGGTCGCCAAGGGCGAAAACGGCAACCCCGACCTCATCTACATCGACCTGCACTTGGTGCACGAGGTCACGAGCCCGCAGGCATTTGATGGCCTCCGTTTGGCCAATCGACCGGTTCGTCGTCTCGACCTGACCATCGCGACCGAAGACCACAACACTCCGACCATCAACATCGATAAGCAGATTGCCGACGAGACGAGCCGCATCCAGATCGAGACTCTGCGCAAGAACGCCGCTGAGTTCGGTGTGCGCATCCACTCGCTCGGTGACATCGAGCAGGGAATCGTTCACGTGGTCGGCCCACAGCTCGGTCTGACCATGCCCGGTATCACGGTGGTCTGTGGAGACTCCCACACGTCAACTCACGGTGCTTTCGGCGCCATGGCTTTCGGCATCGGAACGAGCGAGGTCGAGCACGTGCTGGCCACGCAGACGCTACCGCTCAAGCCGTTCAAGACGATGGCAATCAATGTCGAGGGAACACTGCGTTCAGGTGTCACTGCGAAAGACATCATTCTCGCCGTCATCGCAAAGATTGGCACCAACGGTGGTCAGGGCTATGTCCTCGAATACCGAGGCTCTGCCATTCGTGCGCTCTCCATGGAGGGTCGCATGACAATCTGCAACATGTCCATCGAGGCTGGTGCTCGCGCCGGTATGGTTGCGCCCGACCAGACCACGTACGACTACCTCCAAGGCCGCCCGCACGCGCCGCAGGGTACCGACTGGGAGACCGCGGTCGCCTACTGGAACACGCTTGCCACCGATGAGGGTGCGACCTTCGACGCCGAAGTCTTCCTTGACGCCAATGATCTCGAGCCGTTCGTCACCTGGGGCACCAACCCGGGTCAGGGCGTCAGCCTGAGCGACGTCGTTCCCTCGCCCGGCGATTTCTCCGACGCAGGCGAGCGCGCCGCTGCGGAGCGAGCGCTCGAGTACATGGACCTCACGCCGGGCACCCCACTCAAAGAGGTTCCCGTCGACGCAGTGTTCATGGGCTCGTGCACCAACTCGCGCATCGAAGACCTGCGTCAGTTCGCATCCATTGTGAGGGGCCGCAAGAAGGCCGAAGGGGTTCGCGTCATGGTCGTTCCTGGCTCGGCACGCGTACGACTCGAGGCAGAAGCCGAGGGTCTCGACAAGATTTTTGAAGAGTTCGGTGCCGAATGGCGATTCGCAGGATGCTCGATGTGCCTGGGCATGAACCCCGATCAGCTCTCACCCGGTGAGCGTTGCGCCTCGACGAGTAACCGCAACTTCGAGGGACGTCAGGGTAAGGGCGGTCGTACCCACCTGGTGTCTCCGCTGGTTGCCGCGGCAACTGCAGTGCGCGGAACGCTCTCCAGCCCCTCCGACCTGGAAGGCGGAAACTAGCCATGGATAAGTTCACTCGGGTCACCGGCATCGTCGTGCCACTTCGCCGCAACGCCGTCGACACTGACCAGATCATCCCCGCGGTGTTCCTCAAGCGCGTCACCAAGACCGGCTTTGACGACGCACTCTTTGCCAACTGGCGCAACGACCCCGAGTTCGTGCTCAACCAGCCTGAATTCAAGGGAGCAAAAGTTCTCATCGCTGGCAGCGACTTCGGCACCGGCTCCTCGCGCGAACACGCGGTGTGGGCCCTGCGCGACTACGGTTTCGAGGCAGTCCTCAGCCCGAAGTTCGCCGATATTTTCCGCGGCAACTCGGGCAAGCAGGGTCTGCTGACCGGTGTGATCAGCGAGGCGGACTGCGAAAAGCTGTGGAATGCTGTCGAGGCGAATCCCGGCATTGAAATCACCGTCGACCTGCCGAGTCAGACGGCCACCGTAGGTGACCTGAGCGTTTCGTTCGACATCGACGAGTACACCAAGTGGCGTCTTCTCGAAGGGCTTGATGACATCGCTCTCACGCTTCGTGACGAGCAGGCCATCACCGACTTTGAAGCCAAGCGCCCGGCCTGGCTTCCTCAGACGATTCCGGCGAGGCAGTCATGACCGCACTCGAGAACGACGCTCGTAACGCTGGCGCCAAGGTTGGTCTCGACGCCAACACGCTAACTATTCGCGGCGGTCGCCCGCTGACGGGTCGTATCGAAATTAAGGGCGCCAAGAATTTGGTAACCAAGGCCATGGTTGCTGCCCTACTGGGTGAGTCGCCGAGCATCCTTCGTGATGTGCCCAACATCTCTGATGTTCAGGTCGTTCGCGGTCTGCTCGAAGTGCACGGCGTCAAGGTTACTGAGGGTGATGAGCCCGGGTCGCTTCGTCTTGACCCCAGCGCAGTGGAATCGGCTCACATGGTCGACATCGATGCCCACGCTGGTTCGAGCCGTATTCCGATTCTGTTCTGTGGCCCGCTTCTGCACCGTTTGGGTGAGGCTTTCATTCCTGACCTCGGCGGATGCCGCATCGGTGACCGCCCGATTGACTACCACCTTGAAGTTCTCGGCCGCTTTGGTGCAGTCATTGAGAAGCTGCCCTCGGGCATTCGTATGTCTGCCCCGGAGGGGCTCTCGGGCGCCAAGATCGAGCTGCCATATCCGAGTGTCGGAGCGACCGAGCAGGTTTTGCTCACGGCCGTTCGCGCCAAGGGTAAGACTGAGCTTTCGGGCGCCGCGATTGAGCCAGAAATCATGGACCTGATCAACATCTTGCAAAAGATGGGCGCCATCATCGCTGTCGACACCGACCGCGTGATACGCATCGAGGGTGTCGATCGTCTCGAGGGTTACTCGCACCGCGCGCTGTTCGACCGCAACGAGGTCGCCAGCTGGGCTGCAGCCGCTCTGGCCACCAACGGCGACATCTTCTGTGGTGGTGCTCGCCAGCCCGAGATGACTGCCTTCCTCAACGTGTTTCGTCGCGTGGGCGGTGCTTTCGAGATCGAAGACGACGGAATTCGCTTCTTCCACCCCGGCGGTGAGCTCAAGCCCGTTGTCATCGAGACGGATGTTCACCCAGGCTTCATGACCGACTGGCAGCAGCCTCTCGTGGTTGCCCTCACGAAGGCCACCGGAGTTTCTATCGTTCACGAGACGGTCTACGAGCAGCGTTTCGGGTTCGTCGATGCACTAGTCAAGATGGGCGCGAACATCCAACTGCACAGCGAGTGCCTGGGCTCTCACGCCTGCCGATTCGGCCAGCGCAACTTCCTGCACTCGGCTGTCATTTCTGGTCCTACGGAGTTGCACGGAGCTGACATCGAGGTTCCTGACCTTCGTGGCGGCTTCTCGCACCTGATCGCGGCTCTTACCGCCGTAGGTACTTCACGGGTGAGCAACGTCGGCATCATCAGCCGTGGTTACGAGAACTTCTTGACCAAGCTCGAACAGTTGGGCGCCGACTTCACCATCGAGAACTAGATCTGCCATGTTGAGTGAACGCGGTCGCCCCAGCATCTTCTGGATTTTTGCCACCATCGCCATGCCCTTCGTGGGAATCATGGTGCGCTACCGCTTTCACAACCGCGAGAAGATGCCGCCGAACGGGGCGGTCATCATTGCGCCGAACCACTTCACCAACATCGACCCCGTCGTCGTGGGTGTGGGCGTCTGGTACCTCAAGCGCGCACCGCGTTTTATGGCCAAGGCCAGCATTCTGCGCATCCCCATTCTGGGGTGGCTTCTGAGGCTCTCGGGTCAGATCCCGGTTGAACGAGGAGGCTCGACCAAGAGCGCGCAGTCACTCAAGGCGGCTCGTGAGCTGGTTTCGAAAGGTCGCGCACTGATTGTGTACCCCGAAGGTTCACTTACACGTGAGCCGAACCTGTGGCCAATGCGCGGAAAGTCGGGAGCTGTTCGTCTCGCCCTCGAGCTGAACATCCCGATCGTTCCTATTGCTCACTGGGGAACTCAAGCGGTGATGGCTCGCTACTCAAAGAAGATCAACGTCTTTCCGCGTCACGACGTGCACATCTCGGTCGGCGACCCGGTCGATCTCAGTGAGTTCCGTGGCAAGCCCCTCGAGGGCAAGCTCCTGGCTGCTGCCACGTCGAAGGTCATGGACGAGATCACAGCCTTGCTGGAAGACTTGAGAAACGAAAAGGCACCGGCGGTACGCTGGGACCCCAGCGAAAACAACCAATCCGAAACAGGTAAATTTTGAGCCGCACACAGGTAAGCGCACCGGCTCGTCGAGTAGCGATTCTCGGGTCGGGCAGCTGGGGAACAACGTTCGCCAAGGTTCTTGCTGACGGCGGAAACTTTGTCACGATGTGGGCCCGTCGCGAGGAACTGGCCCAAGAAATCAACACGACGCACCGCAACAGTGACTATTTGCGGGGAATCAAGCTGCCCAACACAATCTCTGCCACGAGCAACCTAGCCCAGGCGGTCAAGGGTGCGGAGCAGATTTACATCTCGGTGCCGAGCCAGTCGCTGCGCGAGAACCTCATTGCGTTGGCGCCTCTGGTCGGTCCGAAGACCATCATCGTGAGCCTAATGAAGGGCGTCGAAAAGAAGACGGGTCTTCGCATGAGCGAGGTGATCGCCGAAGAGCTCGACATCGACCCCGACAACATCGCCGTCATCAGTGGCCCCAATCTCGCTCTGGAGATTGCCAAGCAGCAGCCGACCGCTTCGGTCGTTGCCAGCGCCAGTACCGAAACAGCGCAAACCGTGGCGATTACGGCCTCAAACCCTTATTTCCGTTGTTTCATCAACAACGACGTCATCGGCACCGAGTTCGGTGGTGTTCTCAAGAACCTCATCGCCGTGGCTGTAGGCATCGTCGACGGCGTGGGCTATGGAGACAACACCAAGGCATCCATCATTACCCGTGGTCTCGTTGAAATCACCGACTTTGCTGTGGCATACGGCGCCGAGCCTGAGACCATGGCAGGCCTCGCCGGTCTCGGCGACCTCATCGCCACCTGCGAGTCGCCGCTCTCGCGCAACAACACTGCTGGTCGCCTGCTGGGTGAGGGATACAGCCTCAACGAGGTCGTCAAGCAGATGCAGCAGACCGCCGAGGGCCTGTCTTCGGTTGCGCCCATTCTGGCCTTGGCCAAGGCGCGCGAAGTCGATATGCCGATTGTGGAACAGGTCAACCAGGTTCTCGCCGGTACGCTCGACCCTAGAGACATTGCTCCACACCTGACCGATACCGAAGAGCCTCAGGGCGAAAGGGCCTCCGATGACAACCAAGCTCGTAGTCGCGGTTCTTTTTGGCGGGCGATCAAGCGAGCACTCGATTAGCTGCGCTACCGCGCGGGGAGTCCTTGAGGCAATCGACCCGCAGCGGTACGAAGTTATTCCAGTGGGCATCACTCGTGGTGGTGCCTTCACGCTCGCCACGGCCGACGTCAGCGGCTACACGCTAGACGCAAATGCCTTGCCGGAAGTCGAAGACAACGGCTCGCGCATCATCTGGCCCGACCAGGCCGGTTCCCGCGAGCTACGCGTCTCAGAGGGCGGCTCGGAGCGCTCCCTTGGCGAGGTCGACATCGTATTCCCCATTGTGCATGGACCCTTTGGAGAAGACGGCACGCTGCAAGGAATGCTCGAACTGTACGGTCTGCCTTATGTCGGCTGTGGCGTTCTGGCCTCGAGCCTGGGCATGGACAAACACTTCACCAAAACCATCGTTGAGCGCGCAGGCATCGCGGTTGCGCCGTGGCGGACCATCGCTCACGAGGAATGGCTCTCCAAGCCGCAGGCGGTTCGCGCCGTTCTCGAGCAGATGAGTCTTCCCGTGTTCATCAAGCCCTCACGCGCCGGATCAAGTGTTGGCGTGAGCAAGGTTGAGCGCTGGGACGATCTGGCAACGGCCATGGCCAAGGCGTTTGCTGAAGATGACCGGGTACTTGTCGAGACGACAATCGTCGGTCGCGAGGTGGAGTGCGCTGTGCTTCAGGGACGCCCCGGGGAGCCGACCCGAGCATCCGTCGCCGGTGAGGTTGTCATTCACGGTTCGGGCTTCTACGACTTTGACGCTAAGTACCTGGGTGCCGCCGGAATCGAGACGGTCTGTCCAGCTGACCTCACTCCGGGAGAGCTGGGCGAGCTGCAGCAGCTGTCGATCCGTGTGTTCGAAGCCATTGGCGGAGCGGGCCTGTCTCGCGTCGACTTCTTCTTGACGGATGACGGCTTCGTGTTCAATGAGATCAACACGATGCCTGGCTTCACGCCGATTTCGATGTTCCCGCAGTGCTGGCAGGCCAGTGGGCTCGGTTACTCAGACCTCATCGACGAACTCATAGATGTTGCACTGGCACACCGCGGCTAGTTCTTGAAGACGTCGCTCAGATCTGTGCAGTGAGTCGTCGCAGGAATCTGCGAGAGTGACCCGGCCAGGTCGACCAGAGTTGTCGTGCCACTGACTATGTTCGAGTCGACGACCACCTCGACCGCGGGAACCCGCCCGAAGGTCGTGTAGCGATACAGCGGCTTGTCCGCATCATCTTCAATCCAGTCCACACCGTTGACCTCAACGCACGGAAGTGTCGTGGGGCCCGGTACTGCCACGCCACAGTGCAACAGGATACTCGCGGGCGTTCCCCACGCGCCGGTCGCCTGAGCGTTCGTCTCGCGCTTACCCTGATCGGCCACCGTCGACGGCAGGCGCACGGTCACGGTTGCGCAGGCAGCGTCGTTCGCCTCTTTTGCCGGAGTCATTGGCACAATTGCCCCGCATCCAGCCAGAAGTAACGTGCTGAGCACGAGAACGGGGGCAAGGGAGCGAACAGACATCCCATTCAGGCTAGCGTGGAGCTGTGGTTCCTGACTTCGAGAACGGTGTGAGCCTCGGCGAAATGGCCGAAGCGGATGTTCTCGCGCGCATTTTTCCCCGACTGCCGGAATCCGCCAGCACGCTGCTGGGTCCGGGTGATGACGCTGCGGTGCTCGCTGCACCCGACGGACGATTTGTCGTGACGACCGACATGATGGTCGAGGGACCTGATTTTCGCCAGGAATGGTCGCGCCCCGAAGATATCGGCTTCAAAATCGGTGCCGTCAATCTGGCCGATGTCGCCGCAATGGGGGCAGCCCCGACCGCCCTCGTCGTTGCACTTGGAGCGCCGCCTGAAACAGACATCGACGTGCTCGAGGGAATTGCTGACGGCCTGCGCTTGGCCTGCGAGCAGCTCGCTCCCGGTTGCGGTGTTGTCGGAGGGGACCTCTCGTCAGCCCCAGCATTGACGCTGACCGTGACCGCGTTCGGCGACCTCGGTGGTCGCGCGCCACTGACCCGCTCAGGAGCACAGCCTGGCGATGTCATCGCGGTTGCTGGACAGTTGGGCTCCGCGGGTATGGGGCTTGAGCTGCTGTTTGCGACCGAGAACGCTGACGAGGTCGAGTCCATCAAGGGCTCGTCCCTCGTTGCCGCACAGCTTCGACCGCATCCGCCCATCGCCCTCGGGGTGAGTGCATCGACCACGGGCGCAACTGCCGCGATGGATGTCTCCGACGGACTTGTTCTCGACGCGTCGCGCATGGCCAAGGCCAGTGGCGTCTCAATGGTCTTCGACGAACTGGGTATCGCTCGCGCCGCCGCCGCCATCGCCCCGGAAGCCACTAACCGTGGTTTCAGTGACGAAGACATCGTCGAGCACGTGCTCTACTCGGGTGAATCGCACGCCCTGCTCACGACTTTTCCGGCCGATCAGGTGCTGCCGCTGGGATTCACACCGATTGGCTTAGTGATTAAGCAGAGTGCCGAGCCTGTCTATTTCGGAAATCGTTCACTGCCGATTCGTGGGTGGAATCCTTTCATCTACTAGGCTGGCTCGACGAGCAAAGGAGCCGACGGTGACCAGTGAGACGGACCGAACCGAAGAGATTCTGCGCGCCAAACTGGGCGAGTTGACTCTTGAAGAGAAAGTGCACTTGTGCACGGGTATGACCATGTGGTCGCTGACGCCCATCGAGCGAATCGGCCTGGCCGAGCTCGTTGTCTCCGACGGTCCCAGCGGTGTCCGCGGCGTCACGTGGGATGAACGCAGCCCCTCGCTGAACCTACCGTCGGCATCGTCGCTGAGCTCGACCTGGAGTCGAGACGCTGCCCACCTCGCCGGCGTGACCGTCGCCGGAGAGGCTCGCCGCAAGGGCGTGCACGCCGTTCTCGGCCCGACCATCAATCTGCACCGCTCGCCGCTGGGTGGCCGCCACTTCGAGGCGTTCAGTGAAGACCCGCATCTAACTGCCTTCATGGCGGATGCTCTGGTTGACGGCATCCAATCACAGGGAGTTGCCGCCTGCCTCAAGCACTACGTCGCTAACGACTACGAAGAAGAGCGGTTCACCGCCAACTCGGTCGTGAGCGAGCGTGCCCTGCGCGAGCTTTACCTGCTGGCCTTTGAGAAAGCAGTAGTCGAAGCTCGGTCGTGGATGGTCATGAGCTCCTACAACCTCATCAACGGTGTTCCCTCGAGTGAAAACGATCTGCTCGAAACGCCGCTCAAGAGCGAGTGGGGCTTTGATGGTGTCGTTGTCAGCGACTGGTTCGCCTCACACAGCATCAACAGTGCCCGTGCCGAACAAGATTTGCTGATGCCCGGCCCCATTGGTCCGTGGGGACAAGCCCTTGTTGATGCGATTCGCACCGGAGATATCGACGAGTCAACTCTCGATCGCAAGGTACTTCGCATTCTTCGGCTTGCTGGCCGCGTTGGCGCACTGGCTGGGGTGGAGCGTCCCGATTTCAGCCTGCGCCAGGTCGACAACATCGCCGTCGCCCGTGCCCTGGCGAGCGAGGGTTCGGTGCTGCTTCGGAACGAGGGGCAGGCATTGCCGTGGAGGAGTCGACCAACGTCCATCGCTGTTATTGGTGACAATGCGCGACGAGCCCGTTCACAGGGCGGCGGAAGTGCCACCGTCATTCCCGAGCATGTCGTAACGCCCCTTGCGGGCATACAGGCGGAATTTGGGAGCGAAAATGTTACCTATTCGACCGGAGCGATTGTTCAAGAGGGAGTGGTCGAATTCGATCTCGAACGAATCACCAACCCGAAGACGGGAGGGCACGGTGTTCGAGTAACCATGGTTGGGCACGATGGCGGAATTTTGCTGTCAGAAGATCGATTTGCAGGCACGGTCATGCTCCTCGACTCGCCCCACGTTCTGGCGAAGACCAAAACGATTCTCTACGAGACGATTTATAAGCCCGAGGAAACCGGCACCATACTCATTGGCGCTGCAACAGTGGGCGCTTTGCGCCTGTTTATCAACGACAAGCTCGTTGGTGAAGGGGATACCGGTCAGGTCAGTGAAGACCCGGGCGCAGACATTTTTCAACCCAACGAGGTCACTTTTCCGGTTGATGTTGTTGCTGGCCAGAGCGTCGACCTTCGTCTGGAGATTTCTCCACACATCAGAGAGCACATGCCGCCTGCAATGGCGTTGGTGGTGGGAACCCAGAGCAACCTTGCCGATTCGGATGCACTCATCGCCGCTGCAGCCGCACAGGCCGCCTCTGCGGAGGTCGCAGTTGTCGTTGTTGGCACGAACTCTCGTGTCGAGTCCGAAGGCTTTGACCGCAAGAATCTGACTCTCCCGGGGCGTCAAGATGATCTGGTGCGCGCCGTTGCTGCAGCGAATCCAAACACCGTCGTGATTGTCAATTCCGGATCACCGGTTCTCTTGCCGTGGCGCCATGAGGTTCGCGCCATCCTCCTCACGTACTTTGCCGGTCAAGAAATGGGCGATGCCATCGTTGACATGTTGCTCGGCCGAGCCGAACCGGGTGGACGACTGCCCACCACGTGGGCTGCATCCGAAGCTGATGTCCCCGTGCTCGACACAGCACCCAAGAACGGTGTGGTTGCCTACGATGAGGGAATTCACATTGGCTACCGCGGCTTCTTGAAAAAGGGCACTGAGATGGCTTACCCGTTCGGCTTCGGACTGGGCTACACGTCGTGGAACGTTACGCACGAGGCGACCGTCGACTTCAGCGAGGGGTCGAATGCAGATGCTCACATCGAGCTGACCCTGACTAATACGGGTTTGCGCCCGGGTAAGCAGGTTGCACAGGTGTATGCCGAGCGGCCACACTCGAGCGTCGACCGCCCCGTCAAGTGGCTCGTCGGATTCGCAACAGTGAACGTCGCCGCCGGAGAATCTGCCCGGGTTTCAATTCCCGTTTCGAAGCGCTCTCTGGCTTACTGGGACGGCGACTGGGTCTACGAGCCTGGCGAGTTCACCCTTACGGTTGGCCTGTCGGTCACCGACACCTGGGCAACGACCTCAGTCACGCTCTAGGTTCCAGGCTCTCAGCGCTCCGTCGACTTAATTAGCTAGCCGGCTCGATCCAGTAGATCGTGGTTTCGCCGTAGGCCTTGGTGCGCACGAGCTCAAGTTGTTCGGGAAGGCTGGGTGCGGCATCCCGCGTCGAGCGTTCGAGTACGACCTCGGCCTCGGCGCTCAAGAGCGGCACGAGTGCGCGCAGGCACGCTTCAATCTCGGCGTTGGGCAGGTCGTACGGCGGGTCAATAAAGACCAGGTCGAATGTGTCGGTTGCACTGCCCAGAAAGCTCGCGACCGACCCGGTCACCACTCGAGTTGTGGACACGCCAAGCTTGCCCGCCGCGCGTATGAGCTCGGCATTCTTGACGGCGATGGCGGCTGCCTTGGGATTCTTTTCGACGAGAACGACGCGGGACGCACTGCGACTCAACGCCTCGAGCCCGAGCGCACCGCTGCCAGCGTAAAGATCGACCACCACGGCGCCTGCAATCGAATCGCGGGACTCGAGAGCACTGAAGATTGCCTCTCGAACACGGTCGCTGGTGGGGCGCGTGCCGGTCGGGGGAACTTTGAGCTCGCGCGACCCGGCGAATCCGGCAATGATGCGTGTCACGCTTCAAAGCGTACGCTGGATGCGTGACCTCCAGCCCCCTCGACGCCCCCGTTTCGACGCCCGGGCTTGGCAGCAAGCTGGCAGGTCTCATCGGCGGCAAGACCGCCGCGTCCCTGCAGAAGGCTTTCGGACTGGTGACGGTTGCCGACCTGCTAGAGCACTACCCGCGTCGATATGCCCGTCGTGGTGAACTCACTGCCATCAGCGACATCCCCGTCGACGAAAACGTCACCATCGTGGCCGAGGTGCTCGACGTTCGCGAGCGCCCGATGCGTCAGCGTCGGGGCTCGATTCTTGAGGTGCGCATCACCGACGGTCGCTCGGGCGGAATCCTCACGCTGACCTTCTTCAACCAGGCGTGGCGCGCTCGCGACCTCAAGCCCGGTGTGCGCGGAATTTTTGCAGGCAAAGTTGGCCGGTACCGCGATGCGCTGCAGCTCGCGCATCCCGACTACGAGCTATTTGAGAATGACCAACAGTCGGATGCTGATGCCGTCGCCTGGGCGCTGCAACCCATCCCGATTTACCCGGCAACCAGCACTCTCGCGAGTTGGCAGATTGCTAAGGCTGTCGACCTCGTTTTGCCGTTGGCTGCAGGGGCACGTGACCCGATTCCCGAGAGTGTGCGCGCCGAGCGCAAACTTGTTGATTTCGCGACGGCCCTCACGTGGGTGCACCAACCGAGCATTGACACCGAATGGCAGCAGGCACGAGATGCCCTGCGTTTCTCAGAGGCACTGGTGTTGCAGTCAGCACTGCTGTCTCGCCGGGCGGAGGCACTCACTCTCACGGCGACCCCTCGTCAGGCCGGCGCGTTGCTGGAATCGTTCGATGCGAGTCTGCCCTTCACTCTCACCGACGACCAGCGCCAGGTCGGTCAAGAGATCTCGGCCGACATCGAAAAAACGGTTCCCATGAACCGACTCGTTCAGGGTGAAGTCGGTTCGGGTAAGACTCTTGTCGCTCTGCGCGCCATGCTCCAAGTGGCCCAAAGCGGGGGACAGGCTGCCCTGCTCGCGCCCACCGAGGTGCTGGCGGCCCAACACCTGCGCTCGATCGTCAAAGTCTTGGGCCCTGACCTCTCAGCTCAACTGGTGCCAACGCTCGTCACTGGTCAACTGGGTGCCGCCGACAAGCGCCAAGCTTTGTTGCGTGTGGTTTCGGGGCAGGCTCGAATCGTTGTCGGCACTCACGCTCTGCTGACCGACAAAATCGAATTCTTTGATTTGGGTCTCGTGGTCGTCGACGAGCAGCACCGCTTTGGAGTGGAACAGCGTCAGGCGCTGCGGCTCAAGGCGGTCAACACGCCGCACACGCTGGTTCTCACCGCAACTCCCATTCCGCGGACTGTCGCCATGACGGTCTTTGGAGACCTCGACGTGTCAGTGATTGCGCAGCTTCCGGCTGGTCGTGCCGGAATCACGAGTCACACCGTGGCTTTAGCCGATCATCCCGGATGGATGAACCGCGTCTGGGAACGTGTCAGTGAAGAGCTCGCCAACGGTCGGCAGGCCTTCGTCGTGTGCCCCGCGATTGACGCTGCGGGAGCTTCGGATGATGAGCGTGGCCTGGTTGACGACCCGGAACTTGCCGGAGAGAAACCTCGCGAGCGCGCGTCGGTCGAAGCGGTTCTTGCTTTGTTGCAGAACCTTCCCGTGCTTGCCGGGCGCCGCATTGCCGGCCTACACGGCCGTATGAAGACCGATGAAAAAGACGCGGTGATGCAGGCGTTCGCTGCGGGTGAGATTGACGTCGTTGTCGCCACCACGGTGATCGAGGTCGGCGTCGACGTGCCGAACGCATCGACCATGGTTGTCATGGATGCCGACCGCTTCGGCGTCTCGCAGCTGCACCAGCTTCGCGGTCGCGTGGGTCGTGGTGGCCACGCGGGTCTCGCTCTGTTTGTGACCGACGCGCCCGCGCAGTCGCTCGCCCGTGAGCGGGTCGACGCCGTGGCGAGCACCACCGACGGTTTCGAACTGGCCCGCATCGACCTCGAACTGCGTGCGGAGGGTGACGTGCTCGGTGCGATGCAGTCAGGCGGTCGATCGTCGCTCAAGCTACTGCGGGTTGTTCGCGACGGAGACCTCATCGCCCAAGCCCGCGAGGCCGCATCCGAAATTTTGGATGCCGACCCCAAGCTCGACGGGCACCCGAGCCTGCGCGAGGCTATCGCTCGCAGGCTTTCGGCGACCGAGGCTGAATTCCTCGATAAAAACTAGGTCTCGGGGCTGGGTACGCCCACCCCAGACGCAATAGGCTCGACGCATGAGCAGGATTGCAGTTGTTCCCGGATCATTCGACCCAGTAACCCTTGGTCACATTGACGTGATCGCGCGCGCGGCCGACCTGTACGACACCCTTCACGTGGTCGTCGTTCACAATCCGAGCAAGAGCGCGTTGATTCCGGTGGAGCAGCGCGTCATGCTCATCGAAAAGGCCATTCACGCCGCCGGGTTGCCCAGCAACATTGTTGTTTCCTCGTGGTCAGAGGGTTTGCTCGTCGATTACTGCAGCCAGGTAGGCGCCAAAGTCGTGATCAAGGGCATCCGTAATCAGGCCGACGTGACTTACGAGACGCCCATGGCACTGGTCAACCGAAACCTCGCTGGTATCGAGACGCTGTTCATGCTTCCTGAGCCTGGTCACGCCTATGTCTCGAGCTCGCTCGTGCGCCAGGTCGCTGCCCTCGGTGGGGATGTTCGTCCCTATGTTCCGCACGTCGTGGCCGAGCACCTCGACGCTCACTCGGGGTAGTCGCTCAACCTAGACTTGAGTCATGTCCAAGTTCGTCAAGACTCCCTTCACCGTCAATGTGCACGACCTCATGCACCGTCCCGGTGAGCAGCGTGAACTGACCCTCGACATCAGCGCCCCCGAGAAGCTCGGCGAGGGTCTGATCGCGGTCGCCGCCGGATCGAACATCCACGTCGAGCTTCGTCTAGAGGCAATTCACGAGGGCATTTTGGCAACCGCCGAGGTCGACGCGACGGCCACAGGAGAGTGCGGCAGGTGCCTCGAGCCCCTGACCGAAGACCTCCAAGTCGAATTCCAAGAACTTTTCGCGTATTCTGTTGACGAAGCCTTTGACTATGAGGTTCACGACGACCACGTGGATTGTGAACCGCTAATCAGGGATGCGGTTGTGCTTGCACTTCCGTTCCAGCCGGTGTGCCGGCCAGACTGCGCAGGTCTTGATCCTGAGACCGGTGAACGTTTGGTTGAACCACTCCAGCAGGAATCATCGGGATCGGCTGATCCGCGGTGGGCAGCTCTGCGTGAGTTTTCGGCTTCCGACGACAAAGATGCCTAGCATTACGCAGATTTAACGAAAGAGACCATCATGGCTGTACCCAAGCGCAAATCATCCCGCTCGAACACCAGCACCCGTCGTTCGGCGTGGAAGGCTTCGGCCCCCACGCTGGTCAAGACGATTGAGAACGGCAAGGTTGTCTACAGCCTTCCTCACCGCGCCAAGGTTGTTGAAGACTCCGCTGGAACCCCACTGTTCATGGAGTACAAGGGCCGCAAGGTCGCTGACGTCTAGTCACACCTTTCGTCACGCTCATGACCGAGCATCCTGACGTTTCTGCTCTCGTAGCGGTTCTGGGCGTCGACATTGAGCCGGAGCTACTGCGCCAAGCATTGACTCATCGTTCGTATTCGTACGAGAACGGTGGCGTCGCACATAATGAGCGCTTGGAGTTTCTGGGCGACGCCGTTTTGCAACTTGCGGTTACCGTCAAGCTGTTTTCGGATAACCCGGAACTCGATGAGGGTGAACTGGCTAAGCGTCGTGCGGCACTGGTCTCGACCGTCGCGCTTGCCGAGGTCGCCCGAAGCATTGAGCTGGGTGCTTTTCTGTTGCTCGGCAACGGTGAAGAGCTCACCGGCGGGCGCAACAAAGACTCGATTCTTGCCGACACCACTGAGGCGTTACTCGGTGCAACGTTTGTCGCCTGCGGACCGGACGACGCCCGCGACCTGGTTCTGCGCCTGATTGAACCGCTGCTCAACGACGCCGATCGTTTTGGCGCCGCCATGGATCCCAAGACGAGCCTGCAAGAGCTAGCCGCGGCGCACGACGAGACCGTGGTTTATTCGGTGGAGCACTCCGGCCCCGACCACGCTCGCGAGTTCACCGCAACCGTTCGTGTCGGCGAACTCGCTTCTGCCACGGGAACCGGATCGAGCAAGAAACAAGCCGAGATTGCTGCCGCGCTTGCCGCGTGGACTCAACTGAGCGGTAAGTAAGTGCCCGAGCTGCCCGAGGTTGAGGTGGTTCGCGCTGGCCTCGAGCCGGCGATGGTGGGCGCATCCATTGCCTCGGTCACGGTGTTTGATTCGCGTTCGCTCAAGCGGCACGACGCTCGCCGTGGCGACTTCGTCGGAATGCTGACCGGAACCACAGTGATTAGCGCACAGCGTCGTGGCAAGTTCATGTGGTTCGAGCTCGATTCGGGCGACGCGCTCGTGACGCACTTAGGTATGAGTGGGCAGGTTTTGCTCCGAAGTACGGATGCGCCCGCCGACCGGCACCTGCGCATCCAGTTTCTCGTGCGCCGTCCCGGTTCGCCCGATGTTCTGGTCAACTTCGTCGACCAGCGCATTTTTGGATCCATGGCCGTCGACGAGCTGGTCGTGGCCTACGGACGCCGGGTTCCCAGCCAGGTTGCGCACATCGCCCCCGATCCCCTCGAGCCGACCTTTGACGATGACGCCTTCGTTGCGCGTCTGCGCAAGAAGAACACCGGGGTCAAGCGCGCTCTGCTCGACCAAACCCTCATCAGCGGAGTAGGCAACATTTATGCGGATGAGTCGCTGTGGGCATCCGAGATTCACTTCGACAAGGCGGGGGTCAAGCTCTCGCGAGCGCAGGCGCAGACGCTGCTGGCGGAGGTTCGCGCTGTCTTGAGTAAGGCCCTGACGGAGGGTGGAACGAGTTTCGACGCCCAGTATCTCAATGTCAACGGTGAGGCCGGCTACTTCGCGCACAGCCTCAACGCCTACGGACAGCAGGGAAAGCCCTGCCCGCGCTGTGGCACTGCGATCAAGCGCGTCTCGTTTATGAATCGAGGGTCACACTTCTGCCCGGCCTGTCAGCGTGAGACTATTAAGCGCTCGACAAAGAAGTAGGGAAACATGGCGAAATCCAACGCAGAAGAGAACGCATCGGCCGGTGCCAGCGTCACCTCACGCGCGCTTGCCATTCTCGCGTCGTTCGAAAACTCCACCGGCTCCCTCTCGGTAGCAAAGATCGCGCAGCGCGCCCATCTTCCGCTGTCGACCACGTATCGACTCGTGCGTGAGCTTGAGGAGTGGGGCGGACTTCGACGCGGCTCAGATGGAAAGTATGGAATCGGATTCCGCATCTGGGAGCTCGGGCAGCTTGCCGGGCGCCGCTTGCGTGACCGCGCGCATCCTTTCTTGCAAGACCTGTTTGACCTGACGCACGAGAACGTTCACATGGCTATTCGTGACGGCATGCAGACCCTCTACGTCGACAAGGTTTATGGCTCGCGCAAGATGCCCGTGGTTTCGCGCATCGGTGGTCGCCTGCCGATGCACGCCACCGCTGTGGGGCGCATTCTGCTCGCCGACCAGCCCGACTGGTTCGTCGATGCCTACCTGCAACGCGAGCTCGAGGCACCCACGCCCAAAACGGTGACCGACCCCAAGATTCTGCGCCAGATCATCGAAGACGTTCGTCGCGACGGCTACTGCGTTACTCAGGAGCAGATGCGCATGGGTGTTCTGTCGATGGCCCTTCCCGTGCACTACAACGGCCAGGTGGTTGCCTCGGTCGGCCTTGTTTTCGAAGTTTTCAGGTACCGCGAGGTGCAGCGCCTCATGCCGCTGTTGCGCGGAACTATTGAGCGCATCGAGGCCGCCATGGTGGGCACCCCCACGCGCATCGGCAGCTAGGTCAAAACACCTAGATTTGCTTTCTCATTGAGTGAGAACAAATCGTAGGCGAACCTTCTTTTCGGGTGGATGCTGAATTATTCGCGTTCAAGGAGGAACAGTTTTGAGCACTGTTGTTGAATCAAAAACTTTCGGCAAGGATTACCACGGTTTCGAACCGTTCAAGCTGACCGACCCCTTCGACTCGTACAAGGCGCTTCGCGAAGAAGCCCCGGTCATGTGGGACGACCGCATCAACATGTTTGTCGTCACCCGCTACGAAGACGTCAAGGCAGTCTTTGAAGACTGGGAGAGCTTCTCGTCGAAAGACGCACAGTCGCCCATTCGCCCGCTGTGTGCCGAGGCCAAGAAGATCATGGCCGATGGCGGCTTCACTGCTTACTCTGGCCTTTCGGCCCGCATCCCACCGGAGCACACCCGCATTCGTGCGGTGGCCACCAAGGCATTCACTCCTCGCCGCTACAAAGTGCTTGAGCCGCTGATTCGCCAGAACGCGGATGACTTGATTGACGCCATGGTTGCGAAAGGAACCGATTCGGCCGACATTCTTCCCGACTTGGCCTACGACTTGCCGACCCTCACCATCTTCGAGCTCATCGGTGTTCCACACGACATGATCGATCTGGTCAAGGAATGGGCTACCAGCCGCGCCACACTGACCTGGGCAGATCTCTCTGATGACGAGCAGCTCCCGCACGCCCGCAACATGGTGAACTACTGGAACTTCTGCCAGAAGCTCGTTTCTGACGCCAAGGTCACCCCCGGTGACAACCTGGTTACCGACCTGGTCAACCTGCAGACCGCCGGAGACGAGATTAGCGACCACGAGATCGCCTCGTTCCTATACAGCCTGCTCTTTGCCGGTCACGAGACGACGACGACGCTCATCTCGAATGCAGTTCGTCAGCTCATGATCAACCAGGATGCCTGGCAGGCAATCAAGGCCGACCCGTCAAAGATTCCTGGTGCTGTCGAAGAGGTTCTCCGCTCTGCTGGTTCGATTTTCGCTTGGCGCCGCACCGCCATGAAGGACTCGGTCATCAACGGTGTCGACATCCCCGAGGGCTCGCAGATTCTGCTGGTCATGGGATCGGCTAACCGCGATCCGCAGATGTTCGAGAACCCCGACAAGTTCGATATCGAGCGCGAGAACGCTCGTAACCACCTGTCGTTCGGTTTCGGTATTCACTACTGCATCGGAAACATGCTTGGAAAGCTCCAGACGCGCGTGGCGCTCGAAGAGCTGAGCAAAAAGCTGCCCGGTCTCAAACTCAAGGAAGGCGTCAACATCGAGTTTGGCGACAACCTCTCGTTCCGCGTTCCGCTGACCGTGCCGGTCACCTGGTAACACCCACTTCGAAAAAACCGCACCTTCAACACCAAAGGAAAGCAATGTCGCTTTATACCTTCCCGTTCGACAGCGCCGAGAAGCCTGAGCACGACCGTCTCGGTGGAAAATGCACCAGCCTGGCCATCATGACCGGTGCCGGTATGCCGGTTCCTCCCGGGTTTGCCGTCACCACTGAGTCGTACGACGCTGTGGTGAACGACCCCAAGCTGCAAGCGCACATCAAAGAGATTCTTGCCGGGCTTGACCCCGACAACGTGGCCGACCTTGACCACCGTTCGGCTCAGATTCGTGAACTGATCCTCACGCAACCGGTTCCTGAAGAGGTTTATGCCGAGGTGCACACCGCGTACGCAAAGCTCATGGAGCTGTGTGGCGGCGAAGTTCCTGTTGCGGTGCGCTCGAGCGCAACTGCTGAAGACCTTCCTGACGCAAGCTTCGCCGGTCAGCAGGACACCTACCTGTGGATCATTGGTGAGCAGCACGTTCTGCAGAAGATTCGTGAGTGCTGGGCATCCCTGTACACCGCCCGTGCCATCACGTATCGATTGGCGAACAACATCGCCGACGAAGGTCTTTCGATTGCGGTCGCCGTTCAGAAGATGGTCAACTCTCGCTCTTCGGGCGTGGCTATGACCATCGACCCGGCCAATGGTGACCGCACCAAGATTGTCATCGACTCCAGTTGGGGACTGGGCGAGATGGTGGTCTCGGGTGAGGTCACCCCTGACAACTTCGTTCTCGACAAGATCATGATGTCGGTTGTTAACCGAATCATCTCCGACAAGCACGAGGAGCTCGTTCCCACCGGACACGGGTCCATCGCGCGCCAGGAGGTCGAAGAACCCCGACGTAGCTCGTCGAGCCTGAGCGAGGACGAGATCATGGCTGTGGCCAAGCTGGCCAAGGCTGCCGAGAAGCACTACGGCACAGTTCAAGACGTCGAGTGGGCCATCGACGCCGACCTTCCCGAAGGTCAGAATGTACTTCTGCTGCAGAGCCGTCCCGAGACGGTTTGGTCGCAGAAAAAGGTGGAGACAAAGATTGCCTCCGCTGGTTCCGGAATCGAAGCCATCACTAAGTCGATGCTCGCTTCCATGAACCGTAGCTAAACCCGAAAAAACGCACCACCAATCCATCTGAGACAAACAACGAAAGGCAGTAAGCAATGGCGCCTAAAGCCGCAAAAAGCTTCCCTTCGCCCTACAGCATGAAAACCCCCAAGGGTGCTGAGGGCTGGCAGGAGCTCTATCCGTACTACCTGACCTTCCAGGACAACCTGAAGAAGCAGGAAGAAGCAAAGTTCTGGTTCTGTGACAGCCAGCACTGGCCGAACGTGTTCAAGCCATTTGAGGTCATCGGTGTGGAGTTCGCTTCACGCTGCCTCGGTGCATACAACACGCGTCACTACATCATTCCTCCGGCAAACGGTATCGACTTCCGTATCCACATGGGCTACAACTACTTCAGCCCTGTCGGTGTCGCTCCCGAGCTCATCGGTGACCGCGTTCCTCACTTCATGGAGCGCGCTGGTCACTACTTCCAGAACTGGACTGAGCTGCTCGAGAACTGGCGCAAGGATGTTCTCTCGAACATTGCCGAGATCGACGCGATCAACTTCACCGCTCTGCCCGACATGGTTCCGATCGAGGACATCAAGGGTGGAAAGGGCATGGACCCCTCGGTTCAGCTCTTCGACGACTACGACCGTCTCATCTCGCTGTGCTACAAGAACTGGGAGCGTCACTTCGAGTTCCTGAACCTGGGTTACGTCGCGTACCTCGACCTGTTCATGTTCTGTAAAGAGGCCTTCCCCGGCATCCCCGACCTCGCCATCGCCAAGATGGTTATGGGTGTGGACTCGGTTCTCTTCCGTCCGGACGACGAGCTCAAGACCCTCGCTGACCTCGCGGTCAAGCTTGGTCTGACCGATCTGTTCACCGGTGACGACGCAGCCAAGGTTCTTGGCGCAGTCGAGGGCCACTCGAACGGCGCGCAGTGGCTCGCTGCGTTCGAGAAGGCACAGGACCCGTGGTTCAACTACACCGTAGGTAACGGTTTCTATGGAACCGACGTCTACTGGCGTGACAACCTCGACCTTCCGGTCGGATACATCTCCGACTACGTTGCACGTGCCGCCAAGGGCGAGCGCCTGCACCGTCCGAAGGACGAGCTCATCGCTGAGCGCGACCGCATCACCGAGGGTTATGCAGACGCACTCGACGGCGAAGCCAAGGAAACCTTCATGGGCAAGCTTGGCCTGGCTCGCGTTGTCTACCCCTACGTGGAAGACCACAACTTCTACATCGAGCACTGGACCATGGGTGTGTTCTGGCGCAAGGTTCGTCAGCTCGGACAGCTTCTTGCTGACCAGGGCTTCTGGGCCAACGCTGACGACATCCTGTACCTGAGCCGCGATGAGGTTCGTCCGGCAATGTTCGACTACGCCAACGCGTGGGCCGTGGGCACCGAGCCCATTGGACCGACCTACTGGCCGACCGAGGTTGCACGTCGCACCAAAATCATCAACGCACTCGCAACGCAGCGCCCGGCGCCCGCGTTCAACGAGCCGCCGGCCGAGATCGTCGAGCCCTTCACCGTCATGCTGTGGGGTATCACGACCGACCAGGTTCAGCAGTGGCTTGGTGCCGACTCGGGTCTCAAGAACGGACTCAAGGGTATGGCCGCTTCGGGTGGTGTCGTTGAGGGTAAGGCTCGTGTTATCACCAGCCCTGACCAGCTCGGCGAACTCATCCAGGGCGAGATCCTCGTTGCCCCGGTTACCGCACCCTCGTGGGGTCCGGTCTTCGGCAAGATCTCGGCAACCGTGACCGACATCGGAGGCATGATGTCGCACGCTGCCATCGTCTGCCGCGAGTACGGATTGCCGGCTGTGACCGGTACCGGTAAGGCGTCGACGACCATCAAGACGGGCATGCTGCTTCGTGTTGACGGTACGAACGGCACCGTCGAGATTCTGTCGAAGTAAGACAGTCTCGACACAACTCAGATGAAACGCGTATCCCGTTCCCCGATCAACCACCTTGGTCGAGACGTCACCGACAAGATTCCTGTGTGGGATGACGTTCCCGGTCTGGTCAAGATGGGGGAGCGGGATGCGCGTATCTGGGAGTTGGTAACTCCCTACCTGCAGACCCGCGATAACGATGTGCACTCGCTGTATTCGTTCAGCATGGCCGCGCAACTGTGCCGTCTCATCCCCGAGGCGGATGAGCACATCGTGTTGCCTGCCATCATCATGCACGACAGTGGCTGGTCCACGGTTGACGAAGACATTGCCTTTCAGGCAATTGCTCCCGGGCGGGACGGCACGTACAACTGGGCCATCACCCAGCACGAAAAAGAGGGTGCACGAATTGCTCGCGAGATTCTCGAGCAGATCGATTACGCACCCGATGACATTGACGAGATTTGCGCCATCATCGATGGTCATGACACTCGCCTGACCAGCACGAGCCTGAACGACTCATTGGTCAAAGACGCAGACAAGCTCTGGCGCATCACGCCCCATGGCATTGACGTGGCAATGCCTCGCTTCGGGCTGACCCGCGAGGAGTCGCTGCGCATTAACGGCATACGCGCCTACGAAAAGGTTTTGTTTACCGAGCAAGCAAAGACCATGTCGCTCGCGATTATGGCAATTGAATCTATGGACTTGAGCCAGCAAATGGACGACATGCAAGAAAGAGGACGCGCAAATGTCACAACAACTCAGTGGTAAGACGGTCATCATCACCGGTGCCGCTGGCGGTCTCGGTCGTGCTTTTGCGTTGGGATTCGCGCAGCGCGGTGCAAACGTCGTGGTTGCCGACATGAACGAGGCCGGCTCTGCCGAGACGGTTTCGCTCATTGAAGCCGCCGGTGGCAAGGCCATCGCAGTGCAGACAAACGTGACCGACAAGGCATCCTGTGAGGCTGTCGCTGACGCCGCCATAAAGACTTTTGGATCACTCGACGTTTTAGTCAACAACGCCGCCATCTACGCGACCATCGAGCGCGCCAACTTCTGGGAGATTGACCCCAACGAGTGGGACAAGGTCATGGCCGTCAATGTCAAGGGCGCTTGGCTTGCCTCGGGCGCTGCTTACACGCGCATGAGCGACGGTGGCTCGATCATCAACATCGCTTCCGCCACCGTATTCAGTGGGTCGCCATTGTGGATGCACTATGTCGCATCCAAGGGTGCCGTCATTGGCATGACTCGTGTGATGGCCCGTGAGGCGGGCGTGAAAAACATCACCGTCAACGCAATTGCTCCGGGTTTCACGCTCACCGAAGCGAGCCTGAGCATCATGGATGACGCAGCCAGCTACGGTGTTTCTAGCCGCGCCATCAAGCGTGCAAGCACGCCCGACGACATGGTGGGCACCGCCCTGTTCTTGGCAAGCGACGACGCTTCGTACATCACCGGTCAGACGCTCATCGTCGACGGTGGCAAGCAATTCATTTAGTTCACACCAAACAAGGAATAGAAAATGCCTAACGTTACTTACATTCAGCCCGACGGCAAAGAGGTCACCATTGAAGCTCGCGATGGCGACTCTGTCATGGAGACTGCGGTTCGCAACGGAGTCAAGGGAATCATCGCCGAGTGTGGTGGAGCCTGCGCTTGCGCCACCTGTCACGTATTTGTGGACGAGGCATTCATGGGTAAGGTCGGCGAGCCTGGACCCCTCGAAGACGACATGCTCGACGGTTCGGCTGAAGAGCGCAACGCCTGCAGCCGCTTGTCCTGTCAGATCAAGATGAACGCTGACCTCGACGGTCTTCGCGTTCGAATCGCTTCAGAACAGGTCTAATCGTGGGCGAGCGCATCCTGATTGTCGGTGCAGGGCAAGCCGGCATGCAGATTGCAGTCTCGCTGCGGGACGCCGAGTTTGACGGCACCATCACCATGATTGGTGAGGAGGCCCACGGTCCCTACCAGCGTCCACCGTTGTCGAAGGCGTTTCTGGCGGGGGAGTCTGACGAAGAGTCGCTCGAACTGCGCTCACCAGCTTTTTATGTCGAGAACAACATTGTCGTTATCACCGACGAACGAGTCGTGGATGTTCGTTGGGATGCCGCTCACGGAACCGCAATCACCAACACCGGCCGCGAGGTTGCCTTTGACAAGCTCGCACTGACAACGGGCGCTGATGCAAGACCCATGGACGTTGAGGGAGTTGACCTCGATGGCGTGCTCTACCTGCGCGGACTTGCCGACGCCAAGGCACTCAAGAGCCGTTGGGATGCTGCCGCCAACGTCGTTGTCATCGGTGGAGGATTCATCGGACTCGAGGTCGCTGCCGTAGCCCGAAAGAACGGTAAGACGACCACCATTGTTCATCGAAGTGAGCGACTCATGTCGCGCGTGGTCAGCCCGACTACGAGCAAGTTCTTCAAGGAAGCACACGAGCGCCGGGGAACCACCGTGTTGCTCAACACTCAGGTCTCACGCTTTGTCGGCGGCGGCGGCAAAGTCACCGGTGTCGAACTGGCCGATGGAACGGTCATCCCGGCCGACATCGTGATGATTGGTATTGGCGTGATTCCCCGTGGCGACCTCGCTGCAAAACTCGGGCTCGAGCTCAAGAACGATTCCATCGTCGTCGATGAGTTCGCCCGCACCTCGAATGCCCGCATTGTGGCTGCCGGTGACGCCGTTGTGATGCCGCACCCGCTAACCGGCGAGGGCCAGGTTGCTCTCGAGTCAGTGCAGAACGCGGTTGACCAAGCAAAGGTTGCTGCCAGCACGCTCATGGGCGTTGACCACGAGTACAAGGCCGTGCCGTGGTTCTGGTCGGACCAAGACACCATGAAGCTGCAGATGGCCGGAATTTCAACCGGATACGACGAAACGGTTCTGCGAGGAAACCCCGACGAAGAGAAGTTCTCGGTGATTTACTATCGCGACGGGCGACTGATCGCGATTGATTCGGTCAACGAGGTGCTTGACTACATGGCCGTGCGCAAGGCGCTCGGCGCCGGGCAGACTATCCCCTCAGACACAGCGAGCGACACCTCGGTGAAGCTCAAAGACATGGTTCAGGACTAGGAGACCCCGTGGATTTCACTCACACAATGGAGAACACCCGCACACTCGGAAACGGCGCACTGCCAGTTCGCGAGTACACCAACGTCGACCACGTCTGGTTAGCGGCTGAGCCGTTCATGCGCACGCGCATGAACGACGTGCACCTACCGATGACACTGCTTTACGCGGAATTGATTCTCGACACCATTCCGGAGGCCGATGAGCTGGTCACTCGTGTGGCTGCCATGCTGCACGACGTGGGATGGTCTCGCGTCGATGAGTCAAAGATTCTCGAAGAGGGCTTTCGCAGCGACAACTTCTTGACGAGCGACATTCGCGTTCAGCACGAAATATTCGGATGCGACATCGCACGCGAAATTTTGCCCGGATGCGGTTTTGACGATGAATTCATCAAGAAAGTCACCGACATCATTGACGGCCACGACACTCGCCCGGTGAGCTACTCGATCGAAGACTCGATTGTGCGCGACGCCGACCGCTTGTGGCGTTTCCACCCGACCGGGCTCGGATTTTCTGCCGAGTGGTTTGGCCGAACTCCGCAGTGGGTATTGGGTGACCTGACCGGTCGTGTCATGGGTGAGATGATCACACCTGCCGGAAAAGCTATGGCCGAGGCAGAGCTGAACCAGTCGATGCGCATTCTGCGTCTCGACATTCTGTAATCGACACTTCTCACATCCGTTTCACGCGACTGAGCAACGAAAGCGACCAATCATGACTGCACTTGAGATGTACACCGATGACCTTTTCATTGGGGGCGAATGGGTGAAGTCTCACTCGGGTGCCTACATTGACGTGACCGACCCGGCAACCGAAGAACTGTGGGCGCGTGTTCCGGCGGCCGACGAAGAAGACATCAACCGCGCCGTCGCTGCCGCAAGTGCTGCTTTCCGGGGTAAGGGCTGGAGTGACATCGGGGCGGCCGCTCGGGCTGAGTACATCAATCTTTTGGCTGACGAGTTTGAGGCTCGCGCCGAGCAGCTTTCGGCAATCATCACCAGCGAGAACGGTACTCCCGTCATGGAGTCGAGCCAGGCCGCAAAACACGGTGCTGGTCTGCTGAGGTACTACGCCTCACTGGCCGATTTTGTCGACAAAGACGATAAGCGGCCCTACCCGGGCAACCCGAAGCAATACTCGCAGGTGCTGCGCATGCCGCGAGGTGTTGCCGCTCTGATCGCGCCGTGGAACTATCCCGTCGCTCTGGTCATGATCAAGCTCGCACCTGCGCTTATCGCCGGATGCACGGTCGTCATCAAACCGGCATCAGAGACCCCGCTCGACCTTCGTGTCCTCATGGAGGCTGCTGTTGCGGCCGGCCTTCCGGCCGGTGTGATCAACCTCGTGACGTGCACGCGCCACAGCGTGGGTGCTTTGGTCGAGCACCCCGATGTCGCCAAGGTCGCCTTCACCGGTTCGACCGAGGTGGGTCGCTTTCTGGCGGAGCAGTGCGGTCGCTTGCTCAAGCCTGTGACGCTTGAGCTCGGTGGTAAGTCGGCAAGCATTGTGCTCGAAGACGCTGACCTGAGCCACTTCAACTCGATGATCAACAAGACCTGCCTGCGTAACACGGGACAGACCTGTTACAACTCGACGCGCATCCTTGCCCCGGAATCTCGCTATGACGAGGTCGTCGAGGCCGTGGCCTCCGCCGTGCGCGATGCTAAGCAGGGTGACCCCTTCGACCCGAGCACGGTCTATGGCCCATCGGCGTCCAAGAAGCAGTTCGGCACCGTCACCGACTACATTCGCATCGGTCAAGATGAAGGCGCGAGCGTTGCCACGGGTGGTTCAGGTCGCCCCGAGGGGCTTGACCGCGGTTACTTCTCAAAGCCGACGGTGTTTGCCAACGTGAATAACAAGATGCGCGTGGCGCAAGAAGAGATTTTTGGTCCGGTGCTCGTGGTCATTCCTTACAAGAACGAGGATGACGCCGTCGCGATTGCAAACGACTCCCAGTACGGTCTAGGCGGCACCATCTACACGAAGGATGTCGATCGTGCCGAGGCGTTGGCTCGTCGCATCGAGAGCGGTTCGACGGGCATCAACTTCTTTCAGAACAACCAGGCTGCGCCCTTTGGCGGCTGGAAAGACTCTGGCATTGGAACTGAGTACGGCCCCGAGGGAATCAGCGCCTACACCAAGCTGAAATCCATCCACCGCACCGTCTAGTGCGCCGGCTCGAGGTCAGGATCTCGCTTGAGGGCGCGCTGACCGCCAAGGGCCGTAATGACCGCGATTGCCACAATCGTTCCGCCAACGATGAGCATCGACATAGCCGGGCTCGGATTTATGGTGCCCACAAACACAGAGGTTGCTGCCGCAATGATGAACTGCACCAAGCCGAGCAGCCCCAGGGCTGTTCCTGACTGATTGCGAACATGCGTCAGTGCCAAGGAAGTCACGGCGCCAAAACTGATGGCAAGGCTGAAGCAAATCACCAAGTAGATGACAAAGATGCTGACGATGTTGAGTGATCCGGTTGCGACGGTGAAGGTCAAGAACAGGATGCCTGCGACCTGACCCGCAATGCTCAGGAACACGATGGCGACACTGCTCCAGTACTTGGCCAACCAAGCCGCAAATATTCCGGCGAAGACGATTCCAGCACCGTTGACGGCAAACGCGAGCGCCGCAACCCAGGGTGGTGCACCCAGTTCAACCTGAATGGTCAGAGAGCACGTGCCCAGGTAGACAAACATCAGTGCGTACGAGGTGAAGTTGACCAGCGCGTACCAGGTGAAAACTCGATTGCTCCACATTGCCCACATCGACCTCAGCGTTGTGCCCAAGCCATCAGTGTGTCGCTTATCGAGCGCGAGTGACTCGGGCACGAATGACCAGATTGCAATGGTGCCGACGAGCGCGAACGCGGCCAGAGCAACAAAGATTCCGCGCCATCCGGCAAACGACAGAATCAGCACGCCGCCCACCGGTCCAAAGATGGGGCCGACCATGACAATGCTGCTGAAGAACGAAAAAGCGCGGGTCGAGTCGTTGCCGCGGGTGAGATCGGCAATAACGCCTCGCCCGGAGACCTGAACGGCAGAGGCGGAGATGCCCATAATCAGACAGCACGCTAAGAACCAATAAACGCCGGTCGAGGCCGAGGCCAGACTCGCTCCGGCAACCATGAGGAACCCGGTGAAGATCAGGGGGCGGCGGCGTCCGAGTCGGTCAGAGAGTGCACCAACGACGAACGTGCCGATAGCCATGCCGATGGTCGTTGTAGCCAGTCCAAATTGAACCGTGGCTGCACTGGTGCCAAAGTCTTTGGCCATGGCCGGCAGCGCGGGCAGGTAGAGATCGATGGCCATGGGGCCCAAAATCCCGATGAAACCGAGCCAGAAAAGCATGGCGCGAGTCAGCTGAGCCGGAGCCCCTGGCTGCGTAGACGAAGTTGTCACGCTATGAGGCTACTGACGAATCAACCCAGTCAATTGTCACTGACGGCAACTTGGTTGTGAACTGGAGGAGGTGCTTGCCCAGTACGTTCTTGATTCGCTCCAGCATCTCTTCGGTTTCCGCCTCCGCGGTCAGCTCAAGGAAGGGGTTGCTTTCAGATTCGTGTGGCAGCACATGACCCATTCCGTCGCCAATGTGAAGCGCCCATCCGATGTCGAGCTCGTCAACCTGTACGCGGTGACCGATGTGCCCGGCGAGCTGTTTTCCGTAGCGGGTAGGGCGTTCGATGCTTACCATTGCGCGACTAGTGAGGGATGCCAAGGTCTCGTTTGTTTCCGTTCAGGGCAGTGTGCACGAAGGAGTTGTAGGCAACCAGAATGTCACGGAACAGGCCGTCTTCGACCTCGTACATGATGACGCCGTTGAATTCGAAAGTCTCTCCGACCTTGACCGGGCCGAACAGAGAGTCAGGCGCATCGTGCTTAGGCGAGAAGATGGTCTGCATCTGAATGGCGATGCGGTTCTCGCTACTAACGAAGCGCGGCACGATGAGCTTCTCGTTGAAGTCGGGCCAGATGAGGTCGCGGTAGTGGTGCTTCATGCCCTCGATGCCGTCGAACTCGAGCGTGCCATTCTTCATGTGCATGTGTGGGTGTAAGAAGTCGTCAAATGCAGTGTCGTCTTCAGCATTGAACCGAGCGATGTACGAGTCGAAGCGCTCTTGGGGATATTTAGCCACCGAAAAACCTGTCTTTCAGTCTTTGGCGAATGTTCCACCGTCAACGACGATGGTCTCACCAGAAGTAAATGAGCCAGCCGGGCTCGCCAAATACAAAATGGTTCCGGCGATGTTGTCGACCGAGCCAAAGCGTCGCAAAGGTGTTTTCTCAAGGCGCCGTGAGGCTAAGTTTTCATCGCCCGTAATCGGAGTTGCGAAGGCTGTGTCAATCACGCCAGGCGCAATCGCATTGGCTCTAATATTGCTGGCGCCCCATTGGACGGCAAGGTTGCGGGCAATCTGAGCGTTGGCTGCTTTGGTGATTCCGTAGAGACCGATGGCGGAATTACCTCGTACTCCGGCCAGGCTCGACATGATGATGATGGATCCACCACCGCTCGCACTCATCAGGGGGCATGCGTGGTCGCATAAGTCGACAACGCTTCTCACGTGGACGTCAAACATGGCATCGAGCGCCGCCATTCCCTCGGCGTCTCCCCGCTGGGGGATTCCTGGTTCCGCTACAGGATCGCTGACTAATCCTGCATTGCAAACCAGGGTGTCGAGCCGACCGTGCTCACGAGCGATGTCGGCGATAAGGGCGGCTTGAGCAGGGGAGTCAGTGACGTCCAGAACTCGCCCCGTTACGTTCAGCCCTTCGGCGCGCAGTTCTTGGGCAACGGCAACAGGATTTTCGCGGTTCAGCCCTGTCAACACGGTGTGTGCTCCAGCCGAGGCCAGAGCGCGGACGGCGGCATGGCCAATGCCTCGAGTCGCGCCGGTGACCACAGCCACTTTGCCCTCGAGCGAAAAAAGCTGTTGTGCGTAGGTCGTCATGAAATCGGTTGCCTAGTTCATCTCGCTAAAAGTCTCGGCCACCCAGTCGGCGATGTAGCCGGCGACATAGGGCATGTGATCGATGCTGATGTGCTCCGTGCCACCCTCTGGCTCGTCAAAGATTCGAAGTTCGCGTTTGGGACTGTTGATCGCCGCGTCATAGGACTGCTGAGCGTACTTGACGTTGATCTGGCGGTCGTTTGCCCCGTGAGTGATGAGGAATGGCACCGTAATCTCTTCGACGACACCGTTGAGGTGCATGTCTTTGGTGACCTCCATAAAGTCATCAATGTTGTCGACGCCCCAGACCCAGAAGACGTGGTCCCAGTAGTGCGGTACGGGGTTTTCTCCCTCGCGATTGCGTCGCCCCTGCTGAACCTCAGCCCAGTTGTGGTTGGCACCCCACGCAACCGCAAGCTTGACGCGCTTTTCGAAGGCTGCCGTGCGCGGTGCGTAGTAGCCACCAAGCGACCAACCGACGACACCCACCTTGTCCCGGGCGAGCTCAGTCTGATTTTCGACCCAATCGATGATGGGCGAGATGAATGCCTCGGTGTCGACGCGAGCCTTGATGTTGCGCAGGCGGAGCGCCTCCCCGGTACCACCATGGTCGACCATGATGGTCGAGATGCCGCGACGGGCGAGCATTTGTGGGAAGCCCGAGTAGTACATCATCTCTTTGGTGGAGTCGAGGCCGTTGAGCTGAATGACAACGGGAGTTGGCTTGCCGTCGAGGCTTTCCGCCCGGTAGTAGTAGGCCGGCAGGTGCGTTCCCTCGTATGGAATGTCAATCTTGGTCAGCGGAATCCCGCTGAGTTCTACGTGCTTGAGCAGCAGGTCGATGCTCTGCTGGTAAGCAGCGTTCCGACCGGCCCACTTGGGCGACTGCAGGCGCTCGGCCTGCGAGACGTAGAGGCTCGAGCGGTAGAACTTGTCGCCTGCCCCAATCAGGCGACCGCGCTTTTCGTCGTCTTCGGCCGAAGCGATCAGGCGGTCGGCGACGGCCTTCCAGGCTGCGTACAGCTCTTCCGTGCCGGCGTCATCACCATTCTGTGATGCCTCGAGAACCGGGCGGCAGGCACGGTCAACTTCGTCGATGAGGCCGCCGTTATTGAGGGTCGCAACGACCGACAGACTCCATACGTAGTTGGTCGGGAAGTACATAAACATGGAGAGATCCTTACTTCTTTTGCTGGGAGGCTTTGATGATGTCGGACATGTACTTGACTCCGGCTGAGGAGGTGAATCCGCCGTCGACGGGTATCTCGGCTCCATTGACGTAGGCCGCCGAATCGCTCAGCAAGAAGGCAACCACCGCGGCAACCTCTTCGGGTTGACCCGTGCGCTCGAGAGGTGTGAGCGTGAGTTGGGCATCCGTCATGATCGCCGGTGCGGCGGCCATCATCTCGGTTTCGATGTAGCCGGGGTGCACGATGTTGGTGCGAATGCCTCGGGGTCCAAACTCGGTCGCGGTTACGTGTGTCAATCCGCGCACCGCCCATTTGCTCGCCGTGTAGGCAACGGTGTGGTGAGCGTTCAGTCCGGCAGACGAACCGATGTTGACGATGGATGCGCCTTTGCGCATCAGCGGCGCAATCGCCTGAATGCCGAGCATGGCACCGGTGACGTTGATCGAGAACACTTTGTCCCAGTCGACACGCGAGATTTCGCCAATGCGACCGCGGAAGGGGATGCCGGCATTGTTGACCAGTCCGTGTACCTGCTTGAACTCCTTTTTGAGGAACTGGGCCAGGGCGCTCCAGTCGGCTTCGCTGGTGACATCAAGTTGTGCGTAGTGCAGTTCACCGGGCAGCTTGGCGGCTGCCTTTTCGAGCGTGGATGGGCAGGCATCATTGAGGTCGGTGGCAATGACATGGGCTCCAGAGGCCAAGAGAACGAGCGCCTCGGCGCATCCCTGACCGCGGGCAGCACCCGTGATGACAACAATCTTCCCGGCAAGGCCAGGCAGGGTGAGGGGGGCGGATTTCGCGGCCATTAGATCACTGGAGTCTTTCGATCGTGGAACTCGATGAGGTTGCCCTCGGGGTCGCGCACCCAGGCAAACCGCACGCCGGGCTCGGGAGAGTCCTGCGGAGCCATGGCGCTTTCGGCGCCGACTGAGAGCAGGTGCTCGTAGAGCGCATCCACATGGTCAACGCGCAAGCAGAGGTGACCCCATCCGCGGGTCAGGGCGGCAACCGCCGGGTTGGGCGCATCCATGCCGGCGAAGTTGTTCGGTCGGTGAACGAGCTCGATGGCGATCCCGTGACCGTCAATCAAGAAGATTCCGGTCATCTCAATCGGGGGAACAGTGAACGGATGTGTGCGGTGCAGCCCAAACGCCTTTTCGTACCAAGACGCCTGAGCCTCGATGTCGGCCACGTTGAGACCAACGTGGTCAAAGTGCATGCTCATCAGTCGTGCGGTCCGTTGTGCATGAGCTTGTTCTGCACGTCGTCGGGTAGCACCTCGAGCAGGTCTTGGGTGAACTCGCCATCGACCAAGATGAACGCAACGCGACAAACCTTGTCGCTACGGTTTGCCCAGGCGTGGTCGGTGCCGCGCTGCACGACAACATCGCCAGCCTTGAGCAGTACTTCGCTGTCATCGAGGACCAGAAAAATCTCACCCTCGAGCACGATTCCGTAGTCAATGGATTCGGTGCGGTGAATCGGCGACTGGTTGCCGAGCTCGTTGATGAACCCCGGAAAGAACTCGTTGATGCGAATCTTGGTGCCCTTTTCCGGCGGGGGCACACGCAAAGTGCGTTCGGTGGGCTCGTTCGGCTCAACGCGAGAAACCGGCGCGGGTGCACCCTCGGTGTTCCATATCTCGTAGAACCCAACGCCGTCTTGCGGCATCACCCGGTGAACGGGAACTATGCCGTCGGAGAGAACGATTGACACGCCGTTCTCGTCGTGACCGGTCACGACACGGCGAGGCACATTGCCCGAGGGCATTTCCGCAGTCATGGTGATCCTTAGAACGCGGGTGCGGTCAGCGCACCCATTGCCTGGCCCATAAGCATTCCCGGGTTTGCGCCCGGGGTCTCGGGGTGGATTTCCCACTCGACAAGCTGCAGTGATGCATCCACCACGATCTTGACGCGCTCCTTGCGCACCTTGGTGTACTCAGTCAGTAGCTGCTCCATGTCGCCCTCGCGGGTGATGTAGTCAACGAGCACATAGGCGTCTTCCGAGCACTGGGCTGCTCCCTGAGCGATGAGCGGCGGGCAGGCGTGAACGGCGTCACCGATGGCAATGACGCGGCCCTGGTGCCAGGGCTCGTCATCGATGAACAGCCACTCGATCGGTTGAAAGTTCATGAAGTCGTCTTCTCGGATGTTCTCTCGAATGAAATCGAAGTGACCGTGGTAGCTCGACAGTAGTCGCTTCATCTCTTGAGCGTCAGACAGGCCGTTGTCGGGGCGCTCAGGCTTGGTCAGCACGTACGCGTAGCAGAGGTCTTCCGAGATGGGCGTGTAGCCAGCCTTGTATTCGTCACCGAAGTAGCACACGGCCGAGCAAGTCATGTCGGGGGTGCGCTTGGTGACAACGCGCCAAATTCCCAGGCCCGTTTGCTTCTTGTCGTGCTTGCTGCCGAGCATCTTGCGGGTTTTGGACTTAATGCCGTCGGCTGCAATGACCAAATCGAAGTTCTCGACACGGCCGTCATTGAAAGTCACGTCAACTGAGTCGGCCTTGTTCTCGAACTTCTCCATCGACGTGCCCAGGCGAACCTCGACGCCGAGGTCGTGAATCATGTCGACCAACACAGTCTGCAGGTCGGATCGTAGAGCGCCCATGGTCGAGGGCAGGTCGGGCCCACCCATCTTGGGGGCATCCATCGCATTGATGACATGGCCGTCTGCGTGGAAGAGAGTGAGGTTGTCGAAGCCGAGACCGTGCTCGAGCATGCCGTCGAGTGCCCCGATCTGCTGGAAAACGCGAAGTGCATTGCCCTGAACGGTGATGCCGTGGCCGACACCAAACCACTGGGGTGAAATCTCGACGAGCGTGACCTTGACGCCTTTTTGGGCGAGGGCAACGGCCGCCACGGTCCCGGTGATGCCGCCACCGACAACGAGCACATTCTTGACAGTCATTTGAGCAGCTCTCCAATCGCGCAACTTTGCGTGTCTGCAGTAACGCTATGACTCGGCACAGGCGCGGGGAAGTCACCCGAGGCAATAACAACTATGTGCCAAGCACATAGTGCCCCTGGACGCTACTGTGCTGACCTGCCAGCGTGCTCGATCAGGTGATTGCGCATCCAGACGTGAGCTGGGTCAGAGTTGTGTACCGGGTGCCAGTAGAGGGTCTCGATGATCGGCACTTCACCAAACGGTGCCTCAACGCCGATGGTGCCAGTGGCCGGACCAAGTCGGTCGGCAAGGCGCTTGGGGACAACCGCCACCATGTCGGTGCCGGCAACGATTGCCGGAAGGGGCATGAAACTGGATGCTTTGACGTGCGCTGCGCGAGTGAAGCCCAATTCGCGCAGCTTGCGATCGGCAGGGGTCAGGTGAGCCTGCCCAAAATCGTGGACTGCCTGAGGGAGTTCGGTAAAGGCATCCCAGCTCAACGTGTTATTGACGAGTGCTGAGTTGTCGGGGTCGACCAAGCACACGTAGCGGTCGGTAAAGAGCTCGACGTGTTCGCCGTCGATCCCAATTCCCGGAACGGCAAGAATGAAATCGTGCTTGAGCATGTCCCGAGCACTGTCCGTGGGGTTTGCCGGGAGTGGAATGACGTTGATCTCGATGCCCGGGGCGATTGCGAGGGCTTTTTCAAAGGCCGGTGTCATCTCCAGAGAGGCGAAATCCGACATCATCATGGTGAATTGTCGAGTGGTCGTTGCTGGCTCGAAAGGCCCACCACTGCCGAGCGCTTTTTCGATGAGGGGAATCGCGAGCTGAACCTGGGGCAGCAACATTTTTGCCATCGGAGTGAGCTCGTAATCGCGACCAACGCGCACCAGGAGCTCGTCGCCAAACTGAGTTCGCAGGCGCGAAAGTGCTGTGCTCATCGACGATTGACCCATCGCAATGCGATCGCCGGCGCGGGTCACGTTCTCTTCTTCGAGCAATGCGCGCAGGGCGACCAGCAGATTCAAGTCTTTTCCGGCAAAAGCCATGTCGCCAGCTTAACAACACCCCTGTCCCTATGCTGTGCCTATGACCGCGCCACGACCACTCGCACTCTCAGGAGTGATGCTTTTTGCTCTCGGATTCATGGGGATGCTCGGTCCGTTCGGCACGGACGCCTACCTGCCGGCTCTTCCCGGCATGGCGGCCGACCTGAACGTAGCGCCGGCGCACATCGAAATCACGCTTTCGGCCTTCACCCTCGGGATGGCGCTTGGCCAACTCGTTCTCGGATCGCTGTCGGACAGATTTGGCCGGAGGGGTGTTCTTCTCTGTGGAGGAATTCTCGTCGCGCTGGCATCGGTCTTTGCTTCCGTTGCTCCTAATGCCAACGTGTTGATCATTCTGTGTTTTGTGATGGGGCTCACTGCCGCTTCCGGCATCGTTAACGGGCGGGCAGTGGTGGCTGATCTCACGGCGGGCGTTGGGGCGACTCGACCATTTTCGATTCTCGGAATGACGGTGAGCATCGGGCCCATCATCGGGCCAATAGGCGGCACTCTCCTTCTGGGGCTGGGCGGTTGGCGCACCATTTTCGTCGGACTCGCGGTTTTTGCAACCGTTGCAACGATTTTGATTGCGGCATTCGTGCCCGAATCCCTGCCTCGGGAATCTCGTCACGGAGGCGGGCTGAAGACGACCCTGAGAAATGCGCGGCTCATTCTGACGAACCGTGCTTACCTCACGAACGCGGTCGTTTTGTGGTGCGCGTTCGGGTGTCTCTTTGCGTACATCTCGTCGTCGTCATTCATCGTGCAAACAAATCTTCATCTGTCATCCGGTACATATGCTTCCGTCTTTGCCGTCAACGGAACGGGCATCATCGTGACCAGCTTTCTGAGCGCGCAACTGGCAAAACGAGTCGCGCCTCGAGCCATCCTCCTCGTTGGCGTCGTCATGCAGGTCGTCGCCATTGTCGTCCTCGCGGTCATTCTGTTCACCAATGCAGTCTCCGTATTCACGGTCTTGCCGGCCATGTTTGTCTTGGCGACGGCGATGGGGTTCTTTTTTGGACCGGCAACTGCCTTGGCGATGACTGAGGTTCGCTTTGCCAGTGGCACCGCCTTGGCGTTGATGGGAAGCGTGCAATTCCTTGTGGCGGCCGTGGCGGCAACCTGCGTCGGTTTGGTGAGTTCAAACGCGCTGGTTTCGCTGGCCATCGTCGCGGGGCTTTCGTCCGCCTGTGTCGTAACGGCAGTTATTTTTGGACGATTTTCGGGTCGACGCGCAAACACTGTCTCGGCGCGATAGTTACTATTCACTCCGGGCTATACCCGGGTCGTGGTTACGCGCATATTCTCGAACGAGACCTTCGCACAGTCGTGCACGCATCCAAGGAGTTCAATGATGACCCAGCGCCAGCTGACACACCTGCGTTACCTCGCCCTCGCAGTCGAAGATTTCGACACGGAGCTTGCTTTCTTCTCGAAGAACTGGGGGCTCACCGAGGTGCACCGCGACGGCGACACCGCCTACCTGGCCGCTGAGGGCTCGCCCGAGCCGTACGTCGTGCGCCTGCGCAAGGGTGAGAAGCGAATTGATGTGGCGGCGTGGGGTGCTGCATCCCGTGCCGATGTCGACGCACTATACGAGCGCTTGAGTGCTCAGGGTGTGAAGTTCGTGCACGGCCCTCAGGAGCTCACCCAGTTCGGTGGCGGCTACGGTGTTCGTTTCTTCGATCACGACGGTCGCACGGTTGAGGTTTCGGCCGATGTGGATCTGCGCAAGAGTCGTCCGGTTGCCGAGCGTGAGCCGATTCCGGTCAAGCTCTCACACATCGTTTTCAACACCACCAACCTCGAAGCCACCACCAACTGGTACATCGAGCACCTTGACTTTGCCATCAGCGACACTCTTGCTCACCCGCACATGGGCCCGATCATGCACTTCCTGCGTTGCAATCCGGCTCACCACTCAATGGCCATCGCTCAGGGTCCGCATGCATCACTGCACCACATGTCCTTTGAGATGCGTGGTGTTGAAGAGTGGATGCGCGGCTGCGGGAAGATTCTGCGCAGTGGCACTCGCATGGTGTGGGGCCCGGGCCGTCACAATGCCGGCGACAACACGTTTGCATACTTTCTCTCACCGGCTCGCAACACTGTGGAGTACACCACCGAGCTGGCTGTTATTGAAGACGAAGACGCGTGGCACCCGAGCGTGCTGGATGTGACCAAGGTCACCACCCAAGACCAGTGGGGCACGGCCAACGAGTTCACCGAGCTCATCGCTCGAGAATCATTCAATGACGTCGATCGTGGGCTGTTCGTCGCACCCCCGGTCTAGCCATTTGCGAAGCCATTACTGGAGCTAACGAGGAGTTTCGTCATGGGACGAATGGACCACAAAGTAGTGCTCATCACGGGCATTGGTGGGGGCATGGGGCGCGAGGCCGCCCTGCGTTTTGCGGCCGAGGGAGCGAAAGTTGTCGGCTGTGACCTCGTAGCTGAGGGTTCCGAGGAGACCGTTCGTCTCGTTCGTGACGCCGGCGGAGAGATCACGAACTTTGCTCCGGTTAACCTGTCGAACGCTGCCGAGTCACAGAAGTGGATTGACGCCGCGGTCGAGGTTTACGGCCGCATTGACGTGCTCTACAACAACGCCTCGCACCCCAAGTTCGGTGCTGTCGACGAGTTGTCCATTGACGACTGGGATTACGTCATGAACAACGAGCTCAATCTCGTGTTCTATGCGTGCAAAGCTGCCTGGCCGCACCTCAAAAAGACGCAGGGCGTCATCGTCAATGTTGGTTCCATCGCCGGAACCCGAGGTGTCGAGTTCATGCCGCAGAACGCCCACGGAACCGCCAAGGCTGGCGTTATCAATCTCACTCAACAGCTCGCCGTTGAGGGTGGACCGCACAAGATCAGAGTGGTCTGCGTGAGCCCGGGCTTCACCGTCACGCCGTCGACCGCGTGGTTGGTGGAGAGCGGCCCGCAGCCGTTCAAAGACAACATCGCACGCATCCCGCTGGGTCGTGTCGGTCAGCCCGAAGATGTCGTCAATGCGGCGCTGTTCTTGGCCTCAGATGAAGCCTCGTGGATCACGGGCATCAACCTGGTTGTAGATGGAGGAGGGTCGGTTCTCGGATGAGCGGCTTCACAGGCAAGTTTTACGTTCCCAGCGATGAGGGCTTCGTTGAAGCCGCCTTTTCGCGCGTGTTCAATCACCGCCGCCCGACCGATCGTCTTCCGAGCGCCGTTCTGGTTGCCGAGAATGAGCAGGATGTTGTCGCCGGCGTTCGCTTCGCCAAAGAGAACGGCCTTGCGGTCGCGGTTCGTTCGGGAGGTCACTCGTGGGCGGTGTGGTCGGTGCAGAACAACACCCTGCTCATCGACCTCGGCAATCTCAATTCCGCTGAGTACGACGAAGCCACCGGAATCGTCTCGGGTGGCCCGGCTATTGAGGGCGGAAACGTTCTCGATCCGTTCCTAGCCGAGCGCGGACGATTTTTCAATGGCGGGCACTGCCCTCCCGTGGGGATCGGCGGCTTCTTGTTGCAAGGCGGCCAGGGCTGGTGCCAGCGCGGTTGGGGGTGGGCCGCCGAATCCGTCGTTGCAATCGACGTGGTCACAGCTGACGGCGAGTTGGTGCGTGCAGACGCGACCCAGAACTCCGACCTGTACTGGGCTGCTCGCGGTGCCGGGCCATCGTTCCCCGGTATCGTCACCAAGTTCCACCTCAAGACTCGCCCCCGCTTCAACCACCTTTTCCACAGCGTTCAGGTCTACGACATCGCCGACTTCCAAGAGGTAATGACGTGGATGTACGAGGTCGAGCCCACGATCTCACCAGACGTCGAAATCGTCTGTGTCAGCCTGTGTCCGCCCTCGGTGAATGGCGAACCGCGTCAGCGCGTGTACGTGGTCACCGGTGTCGCCCTGTCTGACTCGGTTGAGGCAGCGAAAGAGGCTCTTGCCCCGTTGCAGACTTGCCCGATCATCGATCGCGCCTTCGAAAACAAGGTCTATGAGTCGTCGCTCGCCGAGCAGCGCGAAGATCAGCTACGCATGAACCCAGAGAACTGGCGCTATTACGCCGATAACGTCTGGGTCGACGGCGAGGCAGAAGACATCATTGAGGCATTGACTCCAGTGTTCACAACGTCGCCTGAGCCCGATGCATTCACTATCTGGTTCGGCAACGGACTCATGCGTGAGCTGCCTGACATGGCGTTCTCACTTCAGGCTCCCGCATACATCGCGACGTACCTCGCGTATGAAGACTCGGCAAACGATGCCCGTAACCGCGCGTGGCTCAACGAGGCGATGGTTGCTGCGCAATCGGTCACAGTGGGTCAATATCTCGGTGACAGCGACATGACCAACCGTCAACTCAAGTTCATGGCAGACGCTAACTTCGCGAAGCTGCAAGACATCATTGCTGCGCGCGATCCGGAGGGCCGTTTCGTTCGCTACCTCGCGAAAGACCCATCCACCATCAACAAGAACCACTGGCAGCTGTAAATCACCCTCAAGGAGCCTTCATGCTTGTTCACCTCGGAGCGGACTACCTCGGATACGAGCGCGCCCGCACGCTCGAAGCGTGGCTGGCCGAGGCAGGTTACGAGGTGCGCTGGCACGGTGCCCCCGAGTATGACCACGAAGATGACTACCCCGTGTATTCGATTCGTGTCGGTCACGCCGTCGTGCAAGACGAAGACAACACCGTCATGTCGAGGGGAGTTGTCGTGGGTGGCTCGGGTTCTGCTGAAACCATCGTTGCCAATAAGGTTCGTGGCGGCCGCGCGATTGCCGGGGTGAGCGTGTCCGCAGTAACGGATGCCCGCCAGCACGCTGATGCCAACATTCTCGTTCTCGGTGCTAACGAGCAGCCTCTCGAGCTGTCGCAGGCACTCATTATGGCTTTCCTCAACACCGACTTCCTCAACATCCTCGATGACGCACGTCGAGTGATCAACACCGCCGAATTCGAGAACTCGGGAACAATCGAGGGCTGGCTGATCGAGGAAGCAGAGTAATCGAGCTCAATTGCCGGCGATAAGACCTATTCGCGCCTGCGATAACAACAACCGCACCACACCGCCTACATTCGAATTACCGCCCCGCTGGGGCCCAAGAAAGGACAGCCATCATGGCATTTGTTTGCGCAGCGACCTGGGTCGCTAAAGAGGGCGAAGCCCACACGGTAGCTGAGGCTCTTAAGCACCTCTCGCCTGCTTCACGCACCGAGGAGGGCAACATCTACTACCAGGCCTATCAAGACCCAGCTGAGCCCAACACGTTCCGTATTTTCGAGGTCTACACCGACGAGGCAGCCTTCAAGGCGCATGCAGAGTACGACCACTTCAAAGAGTGGGCACTCGGGCAGGCCATTCCCGCACTTGAGGTTCGCAACCGCGACTTCTACGAGACGCTGGACTTCTAAACCATGAAGATCGGTCGCTACCTGCACCAGGGCATGCCATTGGTTTGTGTCATCTTCAATGACAAGGTTCAGAAAGTGGATACCGCGCTCAGTGTGCTCGAAATTCTCAACCTGCCTATCGAAGAGCGCAACGCCCTGGAGTCCGGTGCCGGCCGTCGTCACCGCATGCCCATCGAAGAGGTGACTTTCTTGCCTCCGGTGGAGCCGCGTGCCATGCGCGACTACCTCACCTTCGAGGCTCACGTAGCAGGAATGAAGAAGTCGTTCGATGGCGACGGAACAATTCCCGAGGCATGGTTTGATGCTCCCGGTTTCTACTTCATGAATCCGTGGTCGCTCTATGGTGCAACCGACACCGTGCCGACCCCGCCACTGACGCAGCGCCTCGACTTCGAACTCGAAGCGTGCATCATCGTCAAAAAGATGGCCCGAAACATCACCGCTGAAGAGGCGGGCGACTACATCGCTGGCTACAGCATCTTCAACGACTGGTCAGCTCGTGACATTCAGGGCCGCGAGATGCAGGTTGGTCTCGGCCCCAACAAGGGCAAAGACTTCGCTAACACTCTCGGGCCGTGGATCACGACTCCCGACGAGCTCGAGCAATACCGCAAGGGTGACCGACTTGACCTTGAGATGGTCGTCAAGGTCAACGGCGTGGAATACGGTCGTGACTCGGTCGCCAGCATGTCGTGGTCGTTCGAAGAGCTGCTTTCGCACGCCTCGCGCGGCGCGAACGTTGGGCCGGGCGATGTCATCGCCTCAGGAACGGCGGGAATGGGAGCCATGAGCGAGCACTGGAGCCGGAGCAAGCAGTACGACACTCCCGCGCCCCTTCAGGTTGGCGACGTTGTCGAGATGACCATCGAGGGTCTCGGCACCATTCGTAACACGGTTGGCCCTTGCGACAGCCCTAACCCCGAGTACCGAGTGCCGCGCGCTCGCCGCACCTACAGCGAGGACCGCCTGTGAGCGCCATCACCACGATCAATCCGGCCACTGGCGAGAAGCTGGCTGAGTACCCCGGTCTCGACGAAGCAGGTCTCAACGCGGCACTGCAACAAACGGCGGATGCCCAGAAGCAGTGGCGCACGACTGAGATTGCGCACCGCGCATCCTTGTTGCGCAATGTTGCCAAGATTCTTCGTGACGAGGTCGAAGACCACGCGCGCATGATTTCACTAGAAATGGGAAAACCCATCACCGAAGCCCGCGCTGAGGTGCTCAAGTGTGCCGTGACCTGTGACTACTACGCCGATCACGCCGCCGAGTTCCTGGCCAATAAAGAGGTCAAGACCGAGGCCGTCACCTCGTTCGTGGCCTATGAGCCCATCGGCGTTGTACTTGCAGTAATGCCGTGGAACTTTCCTTATTGGCAGGTCATTCGCTTTGCTGCCCCGGCACTGACCTCGGGCAACGGCGGTTTACTCAAGCACGCGTCTAACGTCACGGGAGCTGCGCTGGCAATTGAGAGCATTTTCGAGAGGGCCGGATACCCGCAGGGCCTGTTCCGCACGCTCGTGCTAACCAAGCACTCGATGGTGAACGACATCATCGCCGATGACCGCGTTGCCGCCGTCACGCTGACGGGCAGCGAAGGTGCGGGTGCTCAGGTCGCCGAGGCGGCAGGTCGCGCACTCAAGAAAACAGTTCTTGAACTCGGTGGCAGCGACCCCTTCGTCATTCTTGGTGACGCTGATGTTCCCGCAATTACCCCGCTAGCCGTTCGTGCCCGCTTTGTGAACACCGGCCAGAGCTGCCTGTGCGCCAAGCGTTTTGTGGTTGACTCGTCCGTCATCGCTGACTTCGAATCGCGCGTGGGCGAGGCCGTTGCTGCCCTCACGATTGGCGACCCGCTTTCTGAGGACACCAAGATTGGCCCGCTGGCAAAGCCGTCGTTCGTCGACGACATTGACCGTCAAGTGCAGGAATCTCTCGCGATGGGTGCTCGCCTTATCACCGGCGGCCACCGCATCGACGGCCCTGGTAACTACTACGCCCCTACTGTTTTGGCGGATGTCACTCGCGAAATGCCAGTGTTCAATCAAGAGACATTCGGTCCCGTGATGGCTATCGTCAAGGCCGAGGGTGCGAAGGAGGCAATCGAGCTCGCTGATGCGTCACAGTACGGCCTGGCAGCATCCATCTGGACGGCCGACATGAACGCCGGTCTCGAACTCGGCAAGGGCATCAACTCGGGGGCACTGTTCATCAACGGCGTTGTTGTCTCAGATCCCCGTCTTCCCTTCGGTGGCGTCAAGCTCAGCGGTTACGGTCGTGAGCTGTCGATCGAGGGAATGCACGAGTTCACCAATGTTCGTGCCGTTTGGGCCGGAGCGATGCCTCGCTCTTAGCTCACGCACAAGGTTCACCTTGGCTAGGCTCAAAGGGCTGGAGGTGATGATTCGTGACCGATTTACGCAAGGTCGACGTCAACCTCATCGTCGTGCTCGACGCCATTCTCAAAGAGAAAAATCTGACGCGCGCGGGCGAGCTCATCGGGATGACCCAGCCAGCTGTCAGCGGAGCACTAGCTCGCCTTCGCCAGCAGTATGACGACCCGATTTTGGTGCGCAACGGTCGTACATTTGACCTCACCGAGAAAGCGCAGTCGCTGGTTCCACTGGTCGATGAGGCCATGGTTGAAATTTCCCGTGTTCTCGAGCTTTCGCCGATTTTTGACCCTGCGACCAGCACGCGAACGTTCTTCATTTCGGCATCCGACTACGTTCTTGCTCAAATGACGGGCGTGTTGCTCGATTTGCTGGCCGAACAGGCTCCGGGCATCCATGTGGAGTTCGATTCCCTGCCGGTTGACGCGGTCGTCTCGCCGAACGACTTGCTTCGCCGCGATGTCATCATCGCTGGCACGGGCAGGGGAGTGCCCGGCAAGAAGCAGTCGCTCTTTAGCGATCGATTTGTTTGCATTGTGGATGCGGCCAACGAGCGGGTTGTCAACGGCACCCTTACCGTTGAAGACCTGCAGGAGATGCGTCACGTTCGCTCGAACTTCGGTGAAACCATTCACACTCACGTGGATGACATGTTCACCTCGGCTGGAATCGTTCCGCGCGTCGCGATCTCGGTACAGGGCTTTTTGCCCGTGCCCTTCGTCGTGAGTGGCACCCCATTTGTGGGTTATGTGCCAGAGCGTTTGGCACTTGCGTATCAGGATCAGCTGCACATCCGCGTTGTAGAAACTCCACTTTCGCCCCCGACACTCGTTGAGGCGGCGCACTGGCATCCGTCAAAAACAAATGACCCGGCCACGAAGTGGTTGGTAACCTTGCTCCGTCGAGCCGCTGAGCTAGTCGAGTTTGCAGGAGAAGAGCTATGAGTCGTGAGATTCTGGGCGGGGTTGAGGTTTATCGCGCTGAACCTGCCGGCCAATCTCTGGGCACAATCGTGCTCATCCACGAAATCTGGGGTCTGGTTGAACACATCTGTCAGGTGGCCGATCGCTATGCGGCGTCTGGGTTCACGGTTATCGCTCCTGACCTATTGAGTTCGGTGGGCGTGACGCCCGCTCTCGGCGTTGAACTGATGGCCATGATGGTCGAACCCGACGAGGCTAAGCGCTTGGCCAACCAGACGTTCCTGCGCGAGTCGCTGGCTCCTGTTCGTGCGCCCGAGTTCGCCGCTGTCGCCCTCGACATGCTCACGAACGTGGTTGACGCCCTCGAGGAGCAAGGGCCCTCCCGCATCGCGGTTCTCGGGTTCTGTTTCGGGGGCACCTATGCTTACGCACTTGCGGCGCAAGACTCTCGCGTGGTCGCGGCAGTGCCCTTCTATGGCACCGCGCCCACCGACGAGAAGATCGCGCAGATTTCTTGCCCTGTGCTGGCGTTCTATGGCGAAATCGATCCACCCATCATGGATGATTTCCCGCGCGTTGAGTCGGCGATGCAAACATCGGGCATCGACTTTGAATCTCACGTCTACTCGGGCGTGCAGCACGCGTTCTTCAACGACACCAACCTCGCCCGATTCGACCGCGCCGCTCGAGACGACGCGTGGGCGCGCAGCGTGAGATTTCTTAAGACTCATCTTTCCTAACGACTCGGCTGCATATAAAAGGCTCAGGGCGCCCATCCGAATGGATGAACGCCCTGAGTTGGAGCATTGGAGGCTAGCGCCAGTCGTCGGCGCCGTATTCCCAGCCGACGTAACCCTCGGCGATGAACTTCTGGCCGGCCTCTGACTGGGTGTACATGTAGAGCTCGGCAATCTGACGCTGTTTGTCGAACTCGGAAGCCTCGGGTGCCAAGTGCAGCATCGTGGTCATCATGTACGAGTAGTGAGCGGCCTTCCAGATGCGCTTGTACGCGTCTTCCTGGTAGGAGTCGAGCAGGTGCTCCGAACCGGTGCGGTAGAACTCGCGCAGGGCACGGTTGGCCCACAGCACGTCGGATACGGCGAGGTTCAGCCCCTTGGCGCCGGTCGGCGGCACGGTGTGCGCGGCGTCGCCAGCGAGCAGAACGCGGTTCTTGCGCAGGCTGTTGTGCACGTAGCTGCGGAACTTAAGCACGTCCTTGCGGAAGATGTTTCCACGCTTGAGTTCACTCGTCACGCCGGCCTGTAGCTTGTCCCAGATCTGCTCGTCGCTGACCGAGTTGACGTCCATGTTCGGGTCGCACTGGAAGTACATGCGCTGAATGTGCTCGTCGCGGGTCGAGATGAGTACGAATCCGTCGTCAGAGCGGCTGTAGATGAGTTCCTCGGAGCTCGGCGGAGCTTCGACCAGGATTCCGTACCAGCCGAAGGGGTACTCGCGGAAGAAGCCGCTTGTCTTGCTGCCGGTGACGTACTCGCGGGTGATACTGGCCGAGCCATCGGCACCAACCACGAAGTCCGCTTCGATTTCAAACGCTTCGCCAGTGTCGTTCTTGCCGACAATCATCGGGCCGTTGGGGCCGTCGACAACCTTTTCGGCGGTGTAGCCGAACAGCGGCGAAACGCCATCGCGGATGCGCGCGGCAATCTGGTCTTTGAGCACTTCGTGCTGCGGGAACAGGTAGACCGACTTGCCCGTCAGTTTGGGGAAGTCAAAGCGGTGTGCCTGACCGTCGAAGTGGAATTCAACGCCGTCGTGCTTCATCGGCTCGACGCGCTCGCGAGTCGAAACACCGGTCTCGACGAGAACCTCAACTGCGGGGCTCTCGAGAATTCCGGCCTTGACGGTGCCCTCGATGTCTTCACGAGTGCGAGGATCGATCACAATCGAGTCGATGCCAGCGCGCTGGAGGAGATGGGCCAAAAGAAGACCTGCGGGACCGGATCCAACGATGCCGACCTGGGTGCGGAGTTTCTGGGTCATTGCTAAACCTTTGATTGAGGGGGAGTGCGTACCTCTATTTATTCGTGCGACTCAAGGGCAAACAAGGATAAACTTCCATAGCATGAAATTTCGTCGAGGGAGCGGGTCATGAGTCCGGCACGAGCACAAACCGGGGCGCCAACTGCCCTTCTCGAGCGCGCGATGGAGATCCTTGGCTGCTTCGATCCGAACCACCACGACCTCACGCTGACCGAAATCGCCGAGCTGACCAAGCTGCCCATGTCGACCTGCCACCGCATTGTGGCAACCCTGGTCGAGGGCGGATTCTTGAGCAAGGGTGCCGACCGCAAGTTTCGCGTGGGCACCCGACTTTGGACGATCGCGCAGCACGCACCGCTGAGTGACCGTCTGCGCGAGAGCGCTCTGCCGACGCTTGCTCGTCTCTATGAAGAGACCGGCGAGAACGTCACCCTCGCGGTTCTCGACCGCGGTCAGGCGCTCTACGTCGACCGTTTGGTAGGTGAGCGAAGTGTGCCCACGATTAGTCGCGCGGGTGGTCACTTGCCCCTGCACACGACCGGTGTCGGCAAGGTGCTTCTGGCGTACCAGTCGCCGGCCGCCATTGAGCGCTACCTGACCACTCCGCTGGTCAAGCCCATGCCGCAATCGATTGTTGACCCAGCAGCGCTGCGCGCTGACCTGGCCGAGGTGCGGGTTCGCGGGTACTCGATTACCCGTCAAGAGATGACCGCCGGGAGTGGGTCGATCGCTGTTCCCATCATGCGCGGAGACAAGTGTGTCGCTGCGGTAGGCGTGGTCGTGCACCTTGCGCGGCTCGACACGAATCGCCTGGTTGCCACGCTCACCCAAGCGGCTGCATCCATTTCAAAAGAGCTCGACGAGAGTCGCTAGTCGCGTCGATACGAGAGAATTGAGCCATGACTGACACCCCGCGCATCGCCATACTCGGGGCACACCCCGACCTCGATCGGTTTATTGGTGCGCTCACGGCTAGCGGCGCTCAGCTCGTCGACACGATTGCTGACGCACAGGTGGTGTTCTCGGCGACCTCGCCGATTCAGGCGCTGAAAACCGCGCGTGAGAACGCGGATGCCCTTGCCGCTGGTGCCGTCTACGCCGACCTCACCCCCGGAACCCCCGCGCTCAAGCGCAGCCTGGCCGAGGTTTTGCCCGCCGGCACTTTTACCGACGTTGCTTTCTACGATCTGGTATTGACCGCATCCGGACCTGGTGCAGCCCGCCTGGCCGAGCTACTCGCCGATCAGGCTGACGTCGAGGTGATCTCAGATATTCCCGGGCAGGCCGCGGCTCGCACTCTGTTGCGAAGCCTGCTCGACAACGGCATCGCCAACGTTCTCGTCGACGCTCTCTGGGCCGCCGAAACACTTGGTCAGGCCGACTGGATGCACCAAGAAATCCTGCGCACCTTCGAGACCAGCACCGCGCAGACGGCGCAGAACTATCTCGCCGACACCTCAGTCAACTTCAAGCGTCGCCAAATGGACATGCAAGACGTCGTCGAGCTGCTCAGCGAGAGCGGCTTCGAGAGCACGATGCTCGCGCCCATCCAGTTCACACACGGGCGCATCATGCACAGCAAGAAGATCCCGCACGCGAAGAGCTAGTACTCGAGCTGCTGCTGCAGTTCGTCGAGTACCACGTAGCAGGGCAAAACCTGAGCCACGCTCGAGTTGGGCTCGCGGCCCTCGACGATTGCGCTCACAAACTCACGGTCTTGGAGTTCGATGCCGTTCATCGACACAGCCACCTTCGACACGTCAATCTGCTCTTCTTTGCCCGTGAACAGGTCGTCGTAGCGAGCGATAAACGTGTTGGTGTCACCGATGTACCTAAAGAACGTTCCCAGCGGGCCGTCGTTGTTGAACGACAGCGACAAGGTGCAGATCTTGCCCGACTCAGTCTTGAGCTGAATCGACATGTCCATCGCGATGCCGAGCTCAGGATGCTTCGGCCCTTGAATCGCGTTGGCCTTCACGATCTTCTCGCCGGTCTGGTACGCGAACAGGTCGACCGTGTGAGCGGCGTGGTGCCACAGCAAGTGGTCAGTCCATGAGCGAGGGTTGCCCATGGCGTTCATGTTCGTACGACGGAAGAAGTACGTTTGCACATCCATCTGCTGAATGTTGAACTCGCCAGCGGTGATGAGGTTGTGAACGTACTGGTGCGACGGGTTGAAACGGCGGGTGTGCCCTGCCATGGCAATCTTGCCCGTCTCGCGCTGAACATCCACGATCTCTTGAACGCCGGCCAGGTTGTCACCCATGGGAATCTCAACCATGACGTGCTTGCCCGCGCGCAGTCCCTCGATGGTCTGTGCGTGGTGCATCTGGGTGGGGGTGGCCAGCAGAACACCGTCGAGATCGGGCTGCTTGAGCAGCTCGGTGTAGCTGTCAAAGCCGGCCTTGGCGCCGTACTTCTCGGCTACCTCATCAGCAATGTTCTGGCGGCTGTGAGCCACATACTGAATCTTGGCGTCAGGGATGTTTGCCAGGGCGTCTAGGTGCTTCTGGCCGAAGGCACCGAGGCCAACAACTGCGAGATTGACGGTCATGCTTAGTCTTCCTTGGGAGTGAGGATCAGGTGGCCGACCGAGGTGTTCGATGCGGGCACGTGGTTGAAGCGGTAGACCTCATTGACCTTGTCGCCGAGGGCGCCACGCATGATCAGCCACATGATGAGCTCAACGCCCTCAGAGCCCGCCTCAATCATGTACTCGAGGTGTGGCTTGTACTGCAGCACCTCGGGCTGGTTGATGAGGTCATCCATGAACTGGATGTCCCAAGGGAGGTTGATGAGGCCCGCGCGTGCACCCTGAATCTGGTGGCTCATGCCACCGGTTCCCCAGATGCGTACCTTCACATCGCCGTCGAAGCTCTCGACCGCGCGCTTGATGGCCTTGCCGAGCGACAGGCAGCGCTCGCCGGAAGGCTGAGGGTTCATCACCACGTTGACGGGCAGCGGGATGACCTTGGTCGGCCACTTCTCGGGGGTGCCGTACATCAGCGACATCGGCACGGTCAAACCGTGGTCAACCTCGAGCACGTTGAGAATCGTCATGTCGAAGTCGTCGGTGATGAGCGATGCCGCGATGTGTGTCGACAGTTCGGGTGCGCCCTCGACGTCGGGGATGGGGCGACGACCGTATCCCTCGTCACAGATGGCGTAGTTGTCGGCGATGCCCATCGCAAAGGTGGGCATGATCTCCATACCGAAGTACGACGCGTGGTCGTTGTAGACGATGATGTCGACATCGGCGGGGTTGTCTTTCACCCACTGCTTCGAGAACTCGTAGCCCTCGAACATGGGAGCCCAGTAGGGCTCTTTCTCTTTACCTGCGTCGACAGCGTGGCCGACGGCGGGGACGTGACTGGTCGTAATTCCAGCAACAATCTTGGCCATTACGCTTCTCCTCGTTCCTTCTTGGAGCGCCATCCTTCGATGTTGCGGCCACCGGCCACCATCATCGCCTGGTATTCCTCAGCGCTCATGTCGGTCATGGTGCTGACCGCCTGCACGTATGACATTCCTTCAGAGGCGAAAATCTTCGACAGAAAGTAAACGTTTCCACCGAGGTCGAGCATCTTCTGGAAGTCACGGTCGATGACGGCCTGCTTTTGCTCGTCCGTCATGGGCCATTCAGCTAGGTATGCCGGACCGTCGGCCAGAAATCGTTTGCGGTTCTCTTCCGTGCGCAGGCTCATGCAGAACTGGTTGAGGTGGAATCCCTCACGCGCCTTCTCGATGGTGAAGATGGTCGTGCCGGGAATGTCATTGAACGGCTCAAAATTGGGCTTCATGATTAGCTCCAGTACAGGTTGTTCGGGTTGGTGACGAGCAGCTTTTGCTGCAGCTCGGGGGTCGTCGCAATCGACGGAACGTAGTCGACGAGGATGCCGTCATCGGGCATCTCCTTCTTCATGTTCGGGTGGGGCCAGTCCGTACCCCAGAGAACGCGGTCGGGGAACTCCTCGACGATCTTCTTGGCGAACGGGATGACATCCGAGTACAGGGGGGAGCCGCTGACCGTCAAGCGGTCGGGGCAGCTGACCTTGCACCAGATGTCGGGGTTGCCGCGCATGAAGTCGAGGAACAACTCGAACTCCTCATTGTCGACAGGCTTGGTCACGTCGGGTCGACCCATGTGATCGATGACGAGCGGGATGTTCAGCGAGTTGAAGAAGTCCTTTTTTTCGCGAAGGTCGGCGGGCTCGAAGTAGAGCACCACGTGCCATCCCAACGGGCGAATCTTCTCGATGATTGCGCGGTAGTAGTCATCGGGCTTGGGGTCGACCAAGCGCTTGACGTAGTTGAACCGAACGCCGCGAACACCCAGTGCGTGCATCCGTTCGAGTTCTTCGACGCTGATGTCTGATTTGACGGTGACAACGCCGCGGGCCTTGCCGTCGGCTCGCTCGAGCACGTCGAGAAGCGCCGAGTTGTCTGAACCGTGGCAGGTCGCCTGAACAACGACATTCTTCTCAAATCCGAGGAAGTCGCGCAGCGCGAACAGCTGCTCCCAGCTGGCGTCGCAGGGGGTGTATTTGCGCTCGGGTGCGAACGGGAATACATCGCCCGGACCGAACACGTGGCAGTGGGCATCCACCGCACCGGCCGGAACCACAAACGTCGGCTTGCTGGGATTCGGGTGCCAGTCGAGCCAGTCGGCGTCTTTTACGAATGCTGGGCTCATTTTCCGGCCTCCACGAGTTTCTTGTTCAGGCGAGAGAAGACCTTGCGGGTGTTCCCCTCGAAAATGGCCTCGCGTTGAGCGTCGCTGATCTTCGCGGCGTCGATGTAGCGTTTGGTGTCATCGAAGTACTGGCCGGTGGTGGGGTCGATGCCGCGAACGGCACCGATCATCTCCGAGCCAAACAGGATGTTCTTGTTGTCGATAACCTCAACCAGCAGGTCGATGCCGGGCTGGTGGTACACGCAGGTGTCGAAGAACACGTTGTTCATGAGGTGGGTCGACAGGTTGGGCTGCTTGAGCATGTCTGCCAGACCGCGGTAACGACCCCAGTGGTAGGGAACAGCTCCGCCGCCGTGAGGAATGATGAACTTCAGTGTCGGGAAGTCAGCGAACAGGTTGCCCTGGATTAGCTGCATGAAAGCCGTGGTGTCGGCGTTCATGTAGTGCGCGCCGGTGGCGTGGAAATTCTCGTTGCACGAAGCCGACACGTGAATCATCGCGGGCACGTCGAGTTCTACCATCTTCTCGTACAGGGGATACCACGACTTGTCGGTCAGCGGCTTGGTCTGCCACATTCCGCCGCTGGGGTCGGGGTTGAGGTTCACGCCGATGAAGCCGAGCTCGTTGATGCAACGCTCCATCTCGGCGATGGTGGCGGTGAGGTCCGCGCCGGGCGACTGGGGGAGCTGGGCCACGCCAACAAAAGTGTCGGGAAAGAGGTCAACAACGCGCTTGATGAGGTTGTTGCACGCGACCGTCCACTCCAGGCTGATGCGCTGGTCGCCCTCGTGGTGTCCCATTGCGGATGCGCGCGGCGAGAAAATCGTCAGGTCTGAGCCACGCTCGGTAATCAGCTTGAGCTGGTTCTTCTCGATCGACTCGATGATGACCTCATCCGAGATTTCGGGATATGCCGGGCTGGGCTGGCCTGCCTTGAACGCAGCGAGCTGGTCGATGCGCCACTGATTGTGCGCCTCAGGTGCGGTCGTGTAGTGACCGTGGCAGTCGATGATCATTTACTTGTTCTCCCAAGCGGATTCGAGGACATAAACGGAACCCGACATGAGCATGCGGGCGGTGCGCAGCAGAGCTGATTTGGTGACGACGGGGGTGCCGGACGAGTTGTCGACCTCCATGGTCACCGTGAAGAAGCCGGTGGGGTGTTCAACCTCCACCTCGAGGCTCGATCCCACGGTTTCAAGCCCGGCGATATTGGCGGCCACACTGCCCTCGAGCATGCATGCCGTGGCGACGGAAACAGCGCCGAGTACTCCGATGGACTCGTGGACGCGGTGGGGAATGAACGTGCGCGTGCTGAGCAGTCCACCATCTTGTGCTTTGGCGAGCAGGCTCATCTTGGGCACGGTCTTGTTCGTGACGTCACCGAGGTTCATCAGCGGGCCGACTGCCAGGCGAATCTCTTCGACTCGAGTTTTGAGTTCGGTGTTTGCCTCGAGTTCGGCGGGGGTCTCATATCCGGTGATGCCAAAGTCAGACGCGTTCAGACACACCACGGGCATTCCGTTGTCGACACAGGTCACCTCGACGCCGTTCACGGTGTCGATCACGTTGCCGGTTGGCAGCAGCGCACCGCAGCTGGAACCGGCGACATCTTCAAAGTTGATGTTGATCGGAGCGTGTGTTCCGGGCACGCCATCGATGCGAGCGGAACCCGCGTAGTTCACAACGCCACCGGGCGTCTCGACGAACGCGGTGGCCTTCGAGTCGGTGTTGACCATGAAGATGGCAACCGGAGTAATGCCATCCTGGGCGGCGACAAGACCCTTTTCGATGGCGAACGGACCAACGCCGGCAAGAATGTTGCCGCAGTTCTGGGTATCACTTACCTCGGCGCGATCGGGCCACACCTGCAAGAACAGATAGTCAACATCGATGCCCTCGCGAGCAGACTTGCTCACCACGGCGACCTTTGACGTCAGCGGGTGTCCGCCTCCGAGCCCATCGATCTCGCGCACATCGGGTGAACCCATGGCGGCGAGCAGAAAGCGGTCGCGGGCTTCGCGCTCGCGCGGCAAGTCGCTCTCCATGAAGTAGAGCCCCTTGGATGTTCCACCGCGCATGACCACGCAGTCGACGGCGACCTGAGAGTTATTCACCCTGGTAGTCCTCGTAGACCAGTCCCTTAGCGGCGAGCTTTTCGCGCATGTTGTAGATGTCGAGACCGAGTTCTTTGGTCGCCAGACGCTGGCGCTTGCCCGCCTCGTTGGCTTCACGCTCCTGAGCTTTCTTGAGCACCTCAGCGGCGTCTTCGCGGCGAACCACGACGACGCCGTCAATGTCAGCGACGATGACGTCACCGGGGCGAACTGCTTGGTTCGCAATCACGATCGGAGTCTGCACGTTGGCGACCGTCTCTTTGACGGTGCCCTGCGCGCCGATGGTCTTGGCCCAGACGGGGAACCCCATCTCGGTGAGGGTGGCGACGTCGCGAACACCGGCGTCGATGACCAGCCCGCGCACGCCGTGGGCCATGAGGCTCTCGGCCAGCAGGTCGCCGAGGTAGCCGTCGTCGCAGGGGCTGGTGGGTGTCACCACGAGAATGTCGCCGGGCTGAGCCTGCTCGACGGCCACGTGAATCATCCAGTTGTCACCGGGGGCGACCTCGCAGGTTAGCGCGTTGCCCGCAATCATCGCCGGGAAGATCGGGCGCAGTCGAACATCCAGCAGGCCGATGCGGCCCTGTGCCTCATGAACAGTGGCGACGCCGAGCTTGGCGAGACCGTCAACAATCTCGAGCGGGGTGCGGGGTGTGCCTCGAACGACGCGAGCCATGGTTCTCCTTTGAATGCGCAAATAAGCCTGTGTCTAGGCAACAGCATTCGCCTGCAGAAAACCAACAAGCATTCCGGATACCGGAAGGCTAATCTGTGACCGGAGATTAGTCGGTGGGCAGTCGAGACGCGTCACCGAGACCGGCCTCGACGAGTTTCTTCGACAGGGCGGCGCCGGTGACCTGCATGACGGGCACCATTTTGCCGATGTCGCGCACGCCGGCGGGTGCCACGATTCCCAGGGCCGCAATAACTTTTCCGCCCTTGCCGCGCAGCGGCACGGCAATCGAGGATGCACCGGCATCGAGCTCCTCGTACGTCTGGGCAAAACCCTGGACCCGAATCGTCTGCAGTTGCGTCGCGAGTTTGCCGGCGTCGGTGATGGTCTGGTCAGTGAACTTGTCGAGTGAGCCCAGCACGGCATCCTGAAGATCTTTGTCACCGAACGCGAGCAACACCTTGCCCACGCCGGTGGCGTGGAGGGGCAGGCGAGATCCCGGTTTACTCAGTACTTCCATGGTGCGCGAGCCGGCAATACGGTCGACCACCAGACAGCGCAGCCCGTCAAGCACGGCAATCTGCACGGCGTCGTTTCCCAGTTGGTACACGTCTTCCATGTAGGGCAGAGCCACTTCGCGAAGCTCGGAGTGCACAGAGGCGAGGATGCCCAACCGCCAGATCTTGCTTCCGATTTCGTAGTCGCCGTCCGAACCCCGAACGAGCGCCGATTGGTTTTCAAGTTCGTGCACGAGCCGGTGCACCGTCGTGAGGGGCAACCCAGAACGCCGGGATATTGCCGCGAGCGATTGGCGTCGGTGTGTGGCGTCGAACGTGTCGAGCACAGCGAGTGCGCGTCCGGTAACGGAGCGCGTTGGTGCAGGTTTTTCGGCCACGATGTGAGTTTAGTTTTTTCGGGCCCCTTGCGCCGATGCGATAGCAGGCATCGAAACTGCGGGGGAGCAAGGCGTCGACGCGCGTCGTTATGATGACGAGCGTGTCTTCTTCTTCTCGCCCTCGGGTAGCCCCTGAGATTTCGCGATCCTGGCTACTTGTCTCGGGAACGCATCCAGAGCGCTTCGCCGTCGCTGAGAATTCGCGCGCCGACCAGATCATTCTCGACATCGAAGATGCGGTCGACCCCAAAGACAAACCGCAGGCGCTCGCCGACGTGCGCGCCTTTCTCGAAAACGGCGGAACCGGATGGGTGCGCATCAACGACCGCACCAGCTCGTTCTGGTCACACGACATCGACGGGCTCCGCGGTGCTCCAGGTCTCCTGGGCGTGATGCTGGCTAAGGTCGACGACGCCAGCCACGTCACTGAGACCTTTGATCGACTCGGTGGCGCAACCCCCGTTCTGGCGCTGATCGAGTCCGCCCTGGGTATCGAGGAGGCCCGCAATATCGCCTGTGCTCGTGGGGTCTTCCGTCTGGCATTCGGAAGCGGTGATTACCGCCGCGACACCGGCACGAGCGTGGATGACCTGGCCATGGCCTATCCGCGTTCTCGTCTGGTCGTTGCCAGCCGCATTGGTGACCTGCCCGGCCCGATTGATGGGCCGACGGTAGGAACTAGCCATCCCATCCTTCGTGAGAAGTCAGAACTGGCCGTGGCCCTCGGACTCACCGGAAAGTTATGCCTCGATCTTGAGCAGATTCCGGTCATCAACGAAGCGATTAGCCCGACCCGATCCGACGTCTCCTGGGCCCAAGACTTCCTGGCCGACTTCGAGTCACGCGGTCGCGTGATTCGAGACGGAAGTGACCTGCCTCGTCTGGGTCGCGCCGAGAAGATCCAAAAGCTCGCCGAAGCCTTCGGTGTCACCCCGGCTTAGAAGCTGCTTTTTGCCACAAGCGCCCTCGATTTTGTTATCGAGCAGGATGCGGAGTAGTGTTCCGCTCATTGGAACATCCGTTTTCAGCCCCCTGAAGGGTCGTAGTTCATGAGTCCAGCACGCACAACCGCCGGTGCGCCCATCTCTTCGATTGGCCGTGCAATCGCGGTTCTCGGATGCTTCAACGAGCGTCGCCGTGCGCTGACGCTTTCCGAGATTTCGAAGAAGTCGCTGCTGCCGATGTCGAGCACCCACCGAGTCGTGGCCGAGCTCGTCACGGGCGGATTCCTCGTGCGCGGGTCAGACCGCAAGTACCGCATCGGAACCCGCATGTGGTCGATCGGCCAGCTTGCTCCGGTGAGCGACCAGCTGCGTCACCGTGCGCTGCCGACGCTCGCCCGTCTCTACGAAGAAACCGGTGAGAACATCACCCTCGCCGTGCTCGACCGCGGTCAGGCTCTCTACGTCGATCGTCTCGGCGGTGAGCGCTCGGTACACACCGGTGCTCGCGCTGGCGGACACCTGCCTTTGCACACGACTGGTGTGGGCAAGGTCCTGTTGGCGTGGCAGACCCCTGCCGCAATCGAGAAGTACCTTGAGCGCCCGCTCGAGCGCACAACGCCGTATTCGATTGTCGATCCGGTCAAGCTCAAGAAAGAGCTCGACGAGACTCGCGAGCGCGGTTACGCGCTCACCCGTCAAGAGAGCACTGCGGGCAACGGATCGGTCGCAGTACCTATCCTTCGCGGTGGTCGCGCGGTCGCTGCTCTCGGCGTTGTTGCTCACCTGACCCACTTGGATATTCCTCGACTCGTCGAGGTGTTGCAGGCTGCTTCTGAGTCGATTCGTCACGAGCTCGAAAACGAGCACTGATGGCAGGACCCGAAATCAGCTACCGCTTGCCCGACGACTTCGACGCCTCGGGTCGCGTGGTTTTTCTCGGCTCCTCGCTCGGCAGTTCTTCGTTGATGTGGGCGCGGGCCTTGCCCTACTTTTCTGCCGACATTCAACCGGTCACCTGGGATTTGCCCGGGCACGGTGACTCCGACGTTGCCACCACAGGATTCACCCTCCGAGAGATCGCCGACGAACTCGTGCGCATCGCCGACAATCTCGGTGTCGAGAAGTTCGACTACGCCGGGGTAAGCATTAGCGGAGCGATTGCGCTGGAGTTGGGCATCCATCACGGTGACCGGTTGGGCTCGACGGCTGTCATGTTCTCGGCCGCGAAGCTCGGCACGAACGAGTCGTGGGCCGACCGCTGTGCCACCGTTCGCGAACACGGAACCGCCGCCATGGTCACCGACCTGCCCCCGCGCTGGTTCTCCCCGAAGTTCATTGCCGAAGACGGCCCGTGGGTGGAAACCCTCATGGATATTCTTCTCGATGTCGACGCCGAGTCGTACGCGAAATGCTGTGAGGCTTTGAGCGCTTATGACGTGCGCGAGCAGCTCACCGAGGTCACTGTGCCGACCCTGGTCATCGCCGGTGACCACGACCCGAGCATTAGTGCCGACGCGGTACGCGAGCTCATGGCCGGTCTCCCCAATGCAAAGCTCTTCGTCGTCGAGGGTGGGCGCCATTTGGCGGTTGTCGACTTCCCGCACGAAGTGGGCGCAGCGCTGAACACGTTCTGGTCGAGCATCCACTAAATTTGAGGGCAGTGCCTTTGCACTGCGAATCTCAGGAGCCAACGACGTGTACTTAAAAAGCTTGACGCTCAAAGGCTTCAAGTCGTTTGCTCAACCCACCACCTTTGCTTTCGAGCCCGGTGTCACCGCGGTTGTCGGTCCAAACGGCTCGGGCAAGTCGAACGTCGTGGATGCCCTCGCCTGGGTCATGGGCGAGCAGGGTGCCAAAACCTTGCGCGGCGGAAAGATGGAAGACGTCATCTTCGCCGGCACGACAACTCGCGGACCGCTCGGCCGCGCCGAGGTTCAGCTGACGATCGATAACTCTGACGGGGCCCTGCCTATCGAGTACAGCGAAGTGACCATCAGCCGCACCCTGTTTCGAAACGGGCAGAGCGAGTACGCCATCAACGGTGAACAGTGTCGTCTGCTCGACGTTCAAGAGCTGCTCAGTGACTCGGGCCTGGGTAAAGAGATGCACGTCATCGTCGGTCAGGGCAGACTCGACAACGTACTGCAGGCCAGCCCCGAAGATCGGCGCGGCTTCATCGAAGAGGCCGCCGGAATTCTCAAGCACCGTCGCCGTAAAGAAAAGACCGTGCGCAAGCTCGAAGCCATGGAGGCGAACCTCACTCGTCTGAGCGACCTGGCTGGAGAGGTTCGCCGTCAGCTCAAGCCACTGGGCGCTCAGGCCGAGATTGCCCGCGAAGCCCAAGGTATTCAAGCTGAGGTTCGCGACGCTCGCGCCCGTATCCTCGCCGATGATGTCGTGACTCTGCGCACCGCGCTCGAGGCGCACAACAAGTCTGAGGCGGAGCGCCACACTGAGCGCATCGTTCTGCAGGAGCAACTCGAGCGCACCACCCTGCGCGTTCGTCACCTCGAGGCTGGTCAGTCGGTCACTGAGGTCGAGGCCGCTCGAGCCACCGTGTTCGCTCTGGAATCAGTGCAGGAGCGGTTGCGCGGTCTCTACACGTTGGCCAACCAGCGCCTGGCTTTGCTCGGTTCTGACACCGAGATGACGCCGCTGGGTTCGGGCATCTCGCAGCAGATGATCGACGCCGGTGACGCCGAAGTGGCCCTGCTTCGTCAAGCCGTGATCACGGCTGACACCGCCTGGCAAACCGCCCAAGCCCTAACCGTGGATGCCCGCGCCCGCCTCGACCATATTGACGAGCAGATCGCTGCCCAGAGCGCCCTCGTGTCTCAGCACGACCTTGATTTGGCTTCCGCACGTGGTGCGGTGGAGTCTGCACGCTCAACGCTCGCCGCCGTCGAGGGTGAAGTTAGTCGTCAGCAGGCCGCACTAGATGCCGCCACCGAACGCCGTGACACCGCGAACTCGACCCTCGCTGCGGTTGAGGCCGAGTCAGAATCGACCGAAGTAGACCAATCGGGTCTCAACGCCGCGTACGAGTCGGCACAGCAGGCCGTTGTCGCGGCAGACGCCGAAATGGATCGTCTGCGTGACGAACTGCACGCCCTTGAGCGTGAGCGTGACGCTCTCTCGGCTCGCACGGGTGCCCTCTCGATGGCGCTCGACCAAAAAGACGGATCGGCCGCACTGGTTGCTGCCAAGCTGGCCGGTATTCGTGGCCTCGTCGCCGAACACGTCACCGTTCAGCCCGGCTACGAAGCAGCCATTGCTGCTGCCCTGGGCTCGCTGGCCGATGCAGTGCTTGCCGACGACATGGATGCCGCCGCCAACGCTCTGGCAAATGCGAGCAGCGACGAACTCGGCCGCGTCGAGATCATCGTTGCCGACGCCTCGCGCGCCATCTCCGAACCGCCGGCTGCCCCGGGAGTGGTTCCCGCCCTGTCCGTTGTCAAAGCACCCGCCGGATTGCTCGCGCTGCTTGCCGACACTGTCGTGGCTGATGACATCGCTGCTGCTCAGTCCGCATGGAAATCGACCTATAAATCACTCGACCGAGACGTCACCGTTATTACCAAAGACGGCGACGTGCTCACCCGTTACGTCTTGCGCGGTGGCAGTGGTGCCAAGCGCAGCCGTATCGAACTCGTAGCTGACCGCGATGCTGCCCAGGCACGTCTGGACGAGGTAGCTTCGCTGAGCGATAAGGCGCGCTTCGCTTTGGCCGATCAGCGTGCTGAGGCCGAGGTAGCGAAGGAGCGCGCATCCGCGGCTCTGACCGCCCTACGTGCCTTTGATGCCCAGCTGGCCGCTCGCTCAGAGGCGCACAACCGCGCCCGCGCACAAGCCGAAGCAGCGATTGCCGAGTGCGAGCGCATCCAGGCCGGTCTTTCACTGGCGGCCGAGCGCGTTGCCACGGCGACGACCGAGGTTGCGACTGCCGGGCAGGCTCTTGCCCTGCTCGAGGCGGCGGAGCGCCCGGTCCTCGATGCCTCTGCGCGTGAGACCTCGTTCGTCGAGCTTGAGACTCAGCGTGAGGCAGAGGTTCAGGCCCGCCTTGACCTCGAAACCGCTCGTGAACGCGTTCGTGCCGAGGAGCTGCGCGTTGAATCATTGCGCGAACAGCTCGACTCTGAGCGTCACGCGGCGCAAGAGGCAGCCCGTCGCGCGGTCATTCGTCGTCGTCAGATCGACTCGGCTCAGGCTGTTGCCGATGACATCCCGCCGGTTCTTGACTCGATCGACCGATCGGTTGCCGAAGCTCGCCTGGTTCTGGTTCAGCGCGAGGCCGACCGTCAGGCGGCCAATGCCGAGCTCACACAACTTCGCCAAGAAGAGTCGACTCTTCGCGAACGCCTGCACGCCATCACCGAGAATGTGCACGGACTCGAGCTTCAGATTTACGAAAAGAAACTGGCCTTGTCGAGCTACCTCGAGCGCGCCGGAGCCGAACTCGGTCTGGTCGAAGAGGTGCTCATCGCTGAGTACGGCCCCGACCAGCTCATTCCGCAAGCCGAGGGCGACCCAATCCCGTTCGCTCGTTCCGAGCAGCAGGCCCGCCTCGACAAGGCGGAGCGCAAGCTCGGTCAGCTCGGTCGCGTGAACCCGCTGGCTCTCGAAGAGTTCGCCGCACTCGAGCAGCGTCACACCTTCTTGACCGAGCAGCTCACCGACTTGAACAACACGAAGAAAGACTTGCTCTCGATCATCGAAGACGTGGATGCCACCATGCAGACGGTCTTCGAGTCGGCCTTCGAAGACACGAAGGTTGCCTTCGAACAGGTTCTTCCGGTTCTGTTCCCCGGCGGCTCGGGCTACCTCGCTCTAACCAACCCCGACGACCTGCTCACCACGGGCATCGAAGTTTCAGTCAAGCCCGCCGGTAAGAAAATCGAGCGTCTGAGCCTGCTCTCGGGTGGTGAGCGTTCGCTGGCTGCTGTTACCCTGCTCATCGCCATCTTCAAGGCGCGCCCTTCGCCCTTCTACATCATGGACGAGGTTGAGGCAGCCCTCGACGACGCCAACCTGGGTCGCCTGCTCACGATCTTCCAAGACCTGCGACAGTCCTCGCAGCTCATCGTCATCACGCACCAGAAGCGCACGATGGAAATCGCCGATGCCCTCTACGGCGTCTCAATGCGCCAAGACGGTGTCTCTGCCGTGGTCGGTCAGCGCGTGCAGCCTGATGCCGAGAAGGTTGAAAAAGTTGTTGAGGCTGTCGAATCCACTGAGGTCGTTGCCTGATGGCCGAGAAGAAGGGCTGGGGGCTCGGCGCCAAGCTGAAGAGTCTCTTTGGCCGCGGAGCCGAGGCTGACGATCAAGTCGATGACTTAGAAGACCTCGTAGCTGCCCCGGCGCGCCCGAAGCTCGAGCCTGTTGCCGCAACTGCTCCGGTGGTTGAGCCTGTCGAAATCACCGAGCTCGAGCCTGAACCCGAGGTCGCTCCTGAACCCGAGGTCGCTCCTGAACCCGAGCTCGAACCCGAACCCGAGGTCGCTCCTGAACCCGAGGTCGAACCCGCGGTCGAGCCCGTCCATGACGTCACCTCCGCAAAGCCGGTCAAGCCACCCAAGCCCGAGAAAGCACCCAAGCCCGAGAAGGCCGCCAAGGTTGCCCCCGCAAAGGTCAAGCGTGCCCTGCACATCGATGAAGAGATGTGGGATGACCTCGAAGCTACGCTGCTCGGCGCAGACTTTGGCCCGAGCGTGACCGAACAACTCATCGACGTCATGCGTGCCAATGTTGCCAAGTATCCGTCAATCGACGAAGACGACTTCATCCGCATGCTGCGCGAAGCGCTCGAAGAGCGCCTGTCGAAGTTTGACACCACGCTCAAGCTCAGCGAGCGCCCGGCGGTCGTGCTGGTCGTCGGCGTCAACGGCGTCGGCAAGACCACGACTATTGGCAAGTTCGCCCGCTTCGTCAAGAACGCAGGTCGCTCGGTTGTCGTCGGTGCCGCTGACACATTCCGCGCGGCTGCGGTCGACCAGCTCGCGACCTGGGCGCAACGTGCCGGAGCCGACGTCGTTCGCCCCCAGCAAGAGGGGCAAGACCCCTCATCGGTGGCCTACCAAACCATCGAGTGGGCCAAGAACAATGGCACTGAAATTGTCATCATCGACACCGCCGGTCGTTTGCACACCAAAGGTGGCCTCATGGATGAGCTCACCAAGATTCGCCGGGTCATCGAGAAGCAGGCACCGATCAGTGAGGTTCTTCTCGTTCTCGACGCAACGACTGGTCAAAACGGGCTCAACCAGGCAGAGGCCTTCCTCGAGCACGCGGGAGTCACCGGCCTGGTGTTGACCAAGCTCGACGGCTCTGCCAAGGGTGGCTTTGTGCTTGCAGTGCAGGAGCGCACGGGCATCCCGGTCAAACTCGTCGGCAGTGGCGAGAGCATCGACGACCTCGCCGGTTTCTCGCCTGTTGCTTTCGCCGCGCAACTCGTCGAGTAGCTCCTTCGTTAGGCTAGTGGGGCTATGGCAACCTTCGGAGATCTCTCGTCGCGTCTGACAGACGCGCTCAAAAACCTGCGCAGCAAGGGCAAGCTCAGCGCGGCCGATGTCGACGGAACCGTTCGCGAAATTCGACGGGCTCTGCTCGACGCCGACGTCTCGCTCGACGTGGTCAAAGTATTCACGGCCACCGTGCGAGAGCGCGCGCTCAGTGATGACGTCAACAAGGCGTTGAATCCCGCTCAGCAGGTCGTTCAAATCGTGAACGAGGAGCTCGTTGCCATCCTGGGCGGGCAGCAGCGCCGCCTCGAGTTCGCGAAGAAGCCACCGACCGTCATCATGCTCGCCGGTCTGCAGGGTGCTGGTAAGACCACCCTCGCCGGAAAGCTCGCCAAGTGGCTGGCGAAAGAAAAGCACACCCCCCTTTTGGTGGCCTGTGACCTTCAGCGACCCAATGCCGTAACCCAGCTCGAGGTTGTTGCCAAGAACGCCGGCGTGGCCGTGTACTCACCCGAGCCCGGCAACGGCGTGGGTGACCCGGTCAAGGTCGCCAAGAACTCAATCAAGTTTGCAACCGACAAGCAGTATGACGTCGTCATCATCGACACCGCCGGTCGTCTGGGTGTGGATGCCGAGCTGATGAAGCAGGCAGCTGACATCCGCAAGGCGACCGACCCCGACGAGGTGCTGTTCGTCATCGACGCCATGATCGGTCAAGACGCCGTCAATACTGCAAAGGCATTCCAAGAGGGTGTCGACTTCACCGGTGTCGTGCTCTCGAAGCTCGACGGTGACGCCCGCGGTGGAGCCGCTCTCTCCGTTGTCTCGGTCACCCAGCGCCCGATTCTCTTTGCCTCGACCGGTGAAACCCTCGATGACTTCGAACCGTTTTACCCCGACCGCATGGCCAGCCGCATCCTCGACCTTGGTGACATTCTCACCCTGATCGAACAGGCGCAGTCGGTCTTCGACGAAGAAGAGGCCGCCAAGGCCGCCGCCAAAATCGCCACCGACAGCTTCACGCTCGAAGACTTCCTCGAGCAGATGCAGCAGATCAAGAAGATGGGCTCCTTCAAGGGGCTGATGGGCATGCTCCCCGGAGCGAACAAGATGAAAGAGCAGCTCGACAACTTCGACGACAAAGAGCTCACTCGCACCGAGGCCATCATTCAGTCGATGACTCCTGGGGAGCGTCGTAACACCAAGCTGCTCAACGGATCGCGTCGCCTGCGCATCGCGAGAGGTTCGGGCATGACCGTCACCGACGTCAACGCTCTGGTCAATCGCTTCGAGCAGGCCGCCAAGATGATGAAGACCATGGCCAAGGGCGGTGTTCCTCAAATGCCCGGCATGCAAGGACTGCAGGCTATGAGTCACGGCGGCGGCAAGAGCAAGAACACAAAGAAGAAGGGCTCGAAGTCGGGCAACCCGGCCAAGCGCGCAGCCGAGAACGCTGCGCTCGCCGCTGGCACGCCGACCGGCTCGACCGGCGGAGGCTCGGGCTTTGGCCTCGGCGGGGGAGCGCCCAAGACTGCTCCGACTCCCGAAGAGCTCGAAGCCCTCAAGAACATGCTCGGGCGCTAGGGCGCACGCACTATCCGATAGCCTTAACGGGTGACTCAGCGCGAAAACCCCTTTGGCCAGGTACTGGTCGCTCTCGTCACGCCCATGAACGCCGATGGCGAAGTGGCGTGGAACGATGTCGAACGCCTCATTGACGACCTCATCGTCAACGGTGCCGACGGCATTGTCGTCACGGGTACGACCGGTGAAACCAGCACCCTGACGGATGCCGAAAAGGTCAAGCTCGTTGAGGTTGGCAAGAAGGTTGCTGCCGGGCGCGCCAAGATCATCATGGGCGGTCCGTCGAACGAGACCGCACACGCCATCGAGCTGGTCAAGAAGAGCGAAAAGGCCGGCGCCGACGCGATCATGATCGTTACGCCCTACTACAACAAGCCGACTCAGGCCGGTGTGCTCACTCACTTCCGCATGGTTGCTGATGCCAGCGATCTGCCGGTCATCATTTATGACATCCCTGGTCGCTCGGGAATCCCGGTTAAGTACGAAACGTTCTTGCGCCTGGCCAAGCACCCCAACATCCTCGCGGTCAAAGACGCAAAGGGTGACTTCAGCGAGGTCAGCCGTGTCATTAACCAGACCGACCTCATGTACTTCTCGGGTGACGATGCAAACGTGTTGCCGCACCTGGCCATCGGTGCTGTCGGGCTCATCGGCGTGACCGCGAACGTTGCTCCGGCTCCGTACCGCGTGATGATCGACGCTGTGAACCGCGGCGACCTGCACGCGGCGACCGAGCAGCACAAGAAGCTTGAACCCCTCGTGCGCGCCATCATGACGCACGTTCCCGGCACTGTCGCCGCCAAGTACGTTCTACACGGCCTCGGCCGTATTTCGAGCCCGCGGGTTCGATTGCCCCTGGTTGGTCCCGAAGAATGGGAGGCCGCGATGATCGAAGACGAGATTTCGCTCGTTGGCGACATTCCCGGCGTCGATTTCTCCAACTTCCGTCCCGACCGCAATGCTGCGGCCGGCGGTGCCCTCCCGAAGATTGCTGGCACTACGCGCTAGCAATTCACGGGCACCTGTTATCCCCAATTGAGGAACATGCCCAACGACATTTATGACCCGCCCGCGCTCGAGGCAGGTACTTTACGAATCATCCCTCTGGGCGGGCTCGGCGAAGTCGGACGCAACATGGCCGTCTACGAAATCAACGGCAAGTTGCTCGTTGTTGACTGTGGCGTTCTCTTTCCCGAAGAGACCCAGCCGGGCGTCGACCTGATTTTGCCCGACTTCAGCCCGATCAAAGATCGTCTCGACGACGTGCTTGCAGTTGTGCTCACGCACGGTCACGAAGACCACATCGGCGCTGTGCCGTACCTGCTGCGTCTTCGCCAAGACATTCCGCTCGTTGGCTCAGCACTCACGCTTGCGCTGGTCGAGGCCAAGCTCAAAGAGCACCGCATCCAGCCCTACACGTTCACCGTCGCCGAGGGTCAGCGCGAGCAGTTCGGCCCGTTCAACCTCGAGTTCATCGCGGTAAACCACTCGATTCCGGATGCCCTCGCCGTGGCCATCCGCACTGAGGCCGGTCTCGTGCTGCACACCGGTGACTTCAAGATGGACCAGTTACCCCTCGACGGGCGCCTGACCGACTTGCGCGCATTCGCTCGTTTGGGTGAGGAGGGTATCGACCTCTTCCTCCCTGACTCGACAAACGCCGATGTTCCCGGTTTCACCCCGCTTGAAAAAGACATCGGGCCAGTGCTCGAGAGCGTGATTCATCGTTCGAAGCGCCGTGTCATTGTGGCGAGCTTCTCGTCACACGTGCACCGCGTGCAGCAGGTGCTCGACGCGGCCGCCGCCAACGGTCGCCGCGTTGCTCTGCTGGGTCGATCCATGGTTCGCAACATGGGTATCGCCGCCGACATGGGTTACCTGAACGTGCCTGAGGGGCTGCTCATCGACTACAAGAAAGCCGTCGACCTGCCTGACGATCAGGTGGTGTACATGTCCACCGGTTCACAGGGTGAGCCCATGGCTGTGCTTGCTCGCATGGCTAACCTCGAACACCAGATTGAGATTGGTGCCGGCGACACGGTCATCCTGGCCTCGAGCCTGATTCCGGGCAACGAGAACGCGGTGTACCGAGTCATCGATGGGCTGACCAAGCTCGGCGCCAACGTCGTGCACAAGGGCAACGCCAAGGTGCACGTCTCGGGTCACGCGGCTGCGGGAGAGCTGTTGTACTGCTACAACATCCTCAAGCCCAAGAACGTGATGCCCGTGCACGGTGAGTACCGACACCTCTTCGCGAACGCCAAGTTGGCCATGGAGACAGGCGTGCCCCGCGAAAACACTGTGCTCGCCGATGACGGAACCGTCGTCGACCTGCGCAACGGTGTCGCCAAAATCGTGGGCCAGCTCGACCTCGGGTTCGTCTACGTTGACGGTGCCGCCGTCGGTCAGATCACCGACAACGATCTCAAAGACCGTCGCATTCTCGCCGAAGAAGGGTTCATCTCGATCATCGTGGTGGTGGATGCAGCTACCGGCCGCATCATCGTGGGCCCCGAGATTCATGCCAAAGGATTCGCTGAAGACGACTCCGTATTCGATGAAATCAAGCCAGATATCGCCCGGGCACTCGCCGATGCGGCCGCCAACGGAACGCGCGACTCGCACGCACTCTCGCAGGTGGTTCGTCGCACAGTCGGGCAGTGGGTCAACAAGGGCTACCGTCGTCGACCCATGATTGTGCCGCTGGTTATCGAGGCCTAAGACTTTTTTGTTCTATCTTTAGCTTCGTGATGTCTGGTCAAAAGCGAAATGCGACACGTGCCGATGTGGCGCGTCTCGCGGGCGTCTCCGCGAGCACCGTCACCTACGCACTGACGGGCGAGCGCTCCATCTCTGACGAGACGCGCAAACGCATCATGGATGCAATGGCTGAGCTCAACTACACGCCGAACGCCATGGCGCAGGGCCTGGCCGGTCGCCGCTCTGGTCTCGTGGCATTGTCGTTCCCCGTGGGGGAGCGCGGTTTCGAGTCTTCCGACTTTGAGTATGTGCAGGCGGCCACTGAGGTTCTCGCGCGCGCCGGATACCAGCTCCTGATGTGGCCCAACCCCATCGAAGACCTTGATTCACTTCGTCGCATAGTTTCGCAGGGGCTTATCGACGGGGTGGTCCTCATGGAGGTGCGGCGAGAAGACCCTCGCATTGAAGTTTTGCAGTCCACCCGAACCCCCTTCGTGCTCATCGGTCGCACCGACAACGAGACTGAGTTCTCCTGGGTCGACGCTGACTTCAGTCAGTGGGGTCCCATGGCCATCCACCACCTCGCCGGCGAAGGACATCGCCACATCGCGGTCATCGGTCTTACCGAAGACATGTTCACGGCCGGATACGGTCCTGTCGTTCGCACCGAGCAAAACCTCGTTGCGGCCGCACATGAGGCTGGAGTCACTCTCGACATCGAGCGCGTGCCAGCGAACATTCGAGCCGGCAAAGAAGCCATGGAACTCATGCTGAGCAGCGCCACCCCACCCACAGCCCTCATCGGATTCAACCAGCCCGCCGTCATCGGTGCCATTGAAGCTATCGTCTCGCGCGGGTTGCGCATCCCTGAAGACTTCTCACTTCTGCAATTGGGTATATCGGCAGAAGCTGCCGAAACGACATTCCCCGCACAGACCTCGATTGGTGTCGATAGTGCTCTGCTGGCGACTACGGCCGCTCGATTCCTGGCCGATCAGCTGACGGGCAGCAGCGCAGAAGTGCGCCATTTCCTGGGGGATGCTGTCTTTACCGACCGCGGAAGCACAGGCCCGGTTCCACGCCGCTAGAGCGCCACGTCGACCAAATCGTATATTCCTGATTACAAAAAGGTCACAATCGCGACACGCATGCCTTACCTGGTTGCGTGCAGTCCATCGAGGGGACTAAATTATTCACTTGTATCGACGCGCGTCGACAGACTGCGTCGAAACACCTTGAAGCACCAATGAAGTTGCGCGACAACTCCGTCGCCAATGAGAAAGGTAAAACCTACATGAAGCACACGACTAAGCGCGGGCTCCGCGTCGCAGCTATCGCAGCTGCCGGCGCACTCGCACTCGGTGGCCTCACGGCATGTTCCGCCGGTGGCAGCGACACGTTCAATGTCTGGTGGTACGAGAAAGACACCGCCATGGCAACCACGTGGAAGGCTGCTCTCGACGAGCTCGCAGCGGCACACCCCAACGTAAAGGTCAAGTTCGAACTCAAGACCTGGGACCAGATCCAGAAGTCGGGTAACGCAATCCTCGACTCCGACAAGGCTCCGGACCTCGCTGAGTGGAACAAGGGAAACGCAACCGCTGGTTCGGCTTCCCAGGCCGGTCTTCTGACCAACCTCAACGACTACTCGGCTAAGTACAAGTGGTCTGACATCCTCCCCGAGTCGGCTCTCCTCTACGGTCGTTACACTGACGGCCTCATGGGTAAGGGTGACCTCTACGGTGTCTCCACCTACGGTGAGTACGCATCGTGGTTCTACAACAAAGACGTCTTCGACGCTAACGGTTGGGCTGTCCCCACCTCGGCTGCTGAGCTCGAGACTCTTCTTGGCTCGCTGAAGGCAAAGGGTCTGACCCAGTGCATCGGTGCTAAGGACTACCAGAACGTTCACCTCGCTTACGGACTGACTCTTGCTAACGCATCGACCGGTCAGACCTTCGTCAAGGACTTCCAGTTCTTCGAGCACCCCATTGACTGGGCAAACGAATGGACCAAGTCGGCTACCACCATCAGCAACTGGCTCAAGGCTGGCTACTTCCCCAAGAACGTTGCCGGTATTTCCGCTGACAACGCTGTTGCCGAGTTCCAGAAGGGCAAGACCTGCCCGCTCATCTTCGGTGGTACCTGGCTCGACCAGGGCATGGCTGACAAGGCTGCCTTCAACTGGGGCAAGTTCCAGATGCCTGCAACCGGCGGTCAGTCCGTTGGTTCGGCCGGTAACCTCCTGGTCATCCCCTCGAAGTCCAAGAACAAGGACCTCGCAGCTGAGTTCATCAACATGATCCTCAGCAAGAAGTACCAGAACATGCTCGGCGAGAACGGCGGACTCCCGCTGGCTGCTGACGTTTCGGCACTGACGAACAAGACGACCGTAAAGTCGTACACCGTCTTCGCTGAGATCGTCAAGCAGGACGGTCTGGGTATGTACCCCGACTGGCCCGTCCCCGGTTACTTCGAGGTTCAGCTCGCTGCTGGCCAGAAGCTGTTCTCGGATGGCGACGCCGCTGCCTACGTCAAGACTCTTCAGGAGTTCTACGACAAGAACAAGCCGTAACGGTTCGTTCTAGGTAGTTAGCTAGACACAGAATCCGGGTGGGGGCGCTCTTGCCCCCGCCCGGATTCTCCCTAATACTGAATTACTCACGAGGGTGTGACAAAGGAGATTCGATGTCGAGTGCATCACCACGAGCGGCAACCAAGCCGGTCTCAAAGCCGGTCAAGCTGAAGGCCCCGCGAATCAAGGGCATCAATGACACCCGCAGCTTTGTATGGTTTGTTGTCCCCGGTCTGGTGCTCTTCCTGGGTGTCATCGGTGTCGCCTTCATTTGGAACATTTACCTCAGCTTCACCAAATGGAACGGCCTTGGCACCCCTAAGTGGGTCGGTTTCAAAAACTACGGCACCCTTTTTGCAGACGGTGAATTCTGGGAGTCCTTCCTTCACGCGTTCATGTTTATCGGTGCCATGTCGATTGTTCCCACTCTGTTGGGCGTCTTCATCGGTGCCCTGATCTTTGACTATGTCGCTCCCCGATTTGGAAATACTGCGTCGGCCTTCATGCGCGGCGGTCTTTACCTTCCTCAGATCGTTCCGCTGACCATCACCGGAATCATGTGGGTCTGGTTGCTCGACCCCTCGACCGGTGTGATTAACACCTTCCTGCGAGAAATTGGCTCGGACACTCAGCCCAACTGGCTCGGTGATGCAAACCTCGCTTTTTGGTCAGTCTCGGTCATCATGGTCTGGATTCAGATCGGGTACACCATCGTTATTTTCATGTCGGGCATGGCTCGCATTGACCCCTCGCTTTCTGAGGCGGCCCAGATTGACGGAGCAAGCTGGTTGCAGCGCTTCCGTGTCATCACCCTTCCGCAGCTTGGCCCCGAGATCGGTGTCGTGCTCTTGACCACGACCGTCGCAGCCCTGAAGGTTTTCGCGCCCATCTACGTGATGACCCAGGGTGGACCGGGTACCGCAACTCAGGTGCCTGCATTCTTCTCGTGGTTCCAGTTCTTCACCACCACCAAGGTCGGTTACGGTGCCGCGATTGCCACAGTGCTCGCGGTGCTGCTGACCATCTTGGCCATCGTCATCCTTTACGTCCAGAACCGCATCAACGAGGGAGCTAAGCAGCGATGAGTGAAATCGTAGAAGTCGCGCAAGACGGCTCGTTCATTGTGCTCAAAGAACCCAAGCCGATCAAGGCGCGCAAGACCGAGCTTAAAAAGAAGTCCGCAGGGTCGTGGATTCTCTTTATCGTTCTTCTTTTGGTGGTCATCGGTTGGCTGTTCCCGTTCTACATGGCGCTCATTAATGCGTTTAAAAACGAGGCAGAGTTCATCGCCACTGGCCCCCTGGGTCTGCCTAAGGGCATCAATCTGACGAACATCATCAAGTTCTGGAACGATGTCAACTTCCCCCAGAAGCTCATGAACTCGGTGATTCTGAGCCTGGGCTCAACCATCATCGGCGTGGCGCTGAGCGCCCTAACGGCGTTTGCGCTGGGTATTGGTCGCATCCGCGGTCGCTTCTGGATTTTGGCTACTTTTATGGTGGCCTTCACCATTCCGCAGGAAGCCATGATCTACCCCTGGTACAACATGGCCAAGGCCACCAAGACCTACGACTCTCTCGTCTCGGTCATCATCATCACGGGTGTTGCTTCAGTGGCGTTCGGAACGTACATGCTGACGGCCGTGCTCGAAGAGTTCCCGATGGAACTGCTTGAGGCTGCTCGAATCGACGGCGCGAGCACGTGGCGCATCTTCGCTAGCGTTGTGCTGCCCATTCTGCGCCCGACGCTGTTCGTGCTGGCCACGTTCTTCTTCATCTACACCTGGAACGAGTTCCTACTTCCACTTGTTCTGTTGCCTTCTAACGACAACCAAACAGTGACACTGGGACTCGCCATCACCACCGGACAGTGGACGACCGACCCGACCGCGCGTGCTGCCGCAGCACTCCTCGGTTCGCTTCCGTCGATCATCTTCTTCTTCATCTTCCAGCGCACCCTGATGCGCGGTGTGACGATGGGTTCGGTCAAGTAACACCCTCCCCAACAACGCTGTTGGAGTAGGCCCGCCAGTCTGGGTCTGCTCCGCTGTGCCCGGGTCGCGAGACGGCAACCCGGGTACACAAGCGAAATCCTGACGAAATATAGATACGAAACGATTCAGATATGGCTCAACACACATTCTTGAAAGGCGACGCCAATTGGTGGCGCCAGGCCACGATCTACCAGATCTACCCGCGAAGCTTCGCCGATGTCAACGGAGATGGACTCGGCGACATCAAGGGAATCACTTCTCGTGTTGACTACCTGCACAAGCTGGGCATCGATGCTGTCTGGCTCAGCCCGTTTTATCCGTCGCCTCTGGCCGACGGCGGATATGACGTTGCGGATTACCGCAACGTCGATCCGCGATTGGGCACACTCGAAGATTTCGACGAGATGCTCGAGTCACTTCACTCCGTCGGCATCCGCGTCTTCGTTGACATCGTTCCGAACCACTCGTCTGATCAGCACCCGTGGTTCCAAGAGGCTCTCAAAGCCGGCCCGGGATCCGCAGCCCGTGATCGTTACATCTTCCGCGATGGAAAAGGCGAAAACGGAGAAGAGCCGCCATCCGACTGGATTTCCCACTTTGGGCCTCGCGGCTGGACTCGTGTCACTGAGTCAGATGGAAAGCCGGGTCAGTGGTACCTGCACCTTTTCGCACCCGAACAGCCCGACTTCAACTGGGATAACCAAGACGTTTACGACGACTTCATCAAGACACTTCGGTTCTGGGCCGATCGGGGAGTAGACGGCTACCGCGTTGACGTGGCACACGCGCTCAAGAAAGACATGAGCGAACCGATGCCGAGCATCAAGTCGTTCGATTACCCCATCACGGGTGAGGCGATTCTCAAAACGATCTTCGATCGTGAAGAGCTGCACCAGGTCTATCGTGAGTGGCGCAAGGTCTTCAACGAGTATGACCCGCCTCGCGTGGCAATCGCAGAGGCAAATGCCCCGCTATATCGCCGCCCGTTGTATGCCAGCCCCGAAGAGCTCGGTCAGGCGATCAACTTCGATATTCTGCACCAGCCTTGGCGAGCCAAGAAGTTCAAAGAAAGCATTTCGAATGCCCTGTCTTTGGCTCAGTCTGCGGGTTCGTCGTCGACGTGGGTGCTCTCGAGCCATGATGAGGTTCGTCACGCTACCCGCTACGGACTGCCCAAGGGCACCAACTATGCGAATTGGCTGATGACCGATGGAACAGTTCCGCAGGTCAAATACACGCTGGGACTGCGTCGCGCCCGCGCAGCCACCATGTTGCTGCTCGCGCTTCCCGGATGCACCTACATTTACCAAGGCGAAGAACTTGGTCTTCCTGAGGTCGCAGACCTCCAAGACAAAGACTTGCAAGATCCGATTTGGATTCGCGACGGAAAGACACGCAAGGGCCGCGACGGTTGTCGCGTTCCACTGCCGTGGACGCAAGAGGGTTCATCGTATGGATTTGGGTCCAACGGATCGCATCTGCCGCAACCTGAGTGGTTCGGGGATTACTCCGTCGAGGCCGAAGACGGCGTGCACGGATCGACGCTCGAGCTCTACCGTTCGGCGATCGCGCTGCGCAAGCAGCTGCAGAGTGAAGAACAGCTGGAGTGGATTGAGAGTCCGGCCAAGACATTGCACTTTTCTCGCCCCAATGGATGGCAGTGCTTTACCAACTTTGGCGCAAAGAAGGTTCCCGCTCCCGCCGGCCAAATCCTCTTGGCCAGCCGTCCGCTGAAGGGCAACCTCGTACCGAAGAACACGACCGTCTGGATTCAGTCCGCATGACCCTGAGCAATGACAAAAACTGGTGGCGTCAAGCCGTCATATATCAGATCTACCCGCGTAGCTTCGCAGACTCGAACGGCGACGGCATCGGCGATCTCAAGGGAATCACCTCGCGTGCGGATTACCTCGCGTCGCTGGGGCTTGACGCTGTGTGGCTCAGCCCGTTCTACCCCTCGGCACTTGCCGACGGTGGATACGACGTTGACGATTACCGCGATGTCGATCCCAAGCTGGGCACACTGGCAGATTTTGATGAGATGTTGGCCGCCCTTCACGAGCGAGACATTCGGGTTTTCGTCGACATTGTGCCGAATCATTCATCTGACCGTCACGTGTGGTTCCAGGAGGCGCTGGCTTCGGAGCCAGGTTCGCCCGCTCGAAATCGTTACATCTTCCGCGATGGCAAGGGCCCGAATGGCGACGAGCCACCATCGGACTGGCCGTCGCACTTCGCACCCCGAGCCTGGACTCGAATCACAAATCCAGACGGAACCCCTGGTCAGTGGTACTGCCACTTGTTCGCGCCTGAGCAGCCTGACTTCAACTGGGACAACCCCGAGGTGCACGAAGATTTCAAGAGGACTCTGCGCTTCTGGTCAGACCGCGGCGTTGACGGTTTCCGAATCGATGTTGCGCACGCCCTCAAGAAGGACCTCAGCGAGCCGCTGCGGAGCAAACCAGCCATCGTCGACTTTGAGAACCCGCTCTCGGGTGACGACCCGCTCTTTGATCGCAACGACGTGCACCAGATCTATCGTGAGTGGCGCGAGGTATTCAATGAGTACGACCCGCCCCGCGTTGCCGTGGCTGAGGCGTACGTTCGTGCCGAGCGTCGCGTTCTGTACGCGAAGCCTGACGAGCTCGGTCAGGCGTTCAACTTCGACCTGCTCGAGTCCCCATGGGATGCCGAGGCGTATCGCGGTCACATCGACTTCAACGTGAAGCTGGCCGCCGAGGTTGGCTCGTCTTCGACCTGGGTGCTCTCGAACCATGACAAGGTTCGACACGCCACACGTTTTGGACTGCCTGAGGGAACCGATCGCGTTCAGTGGTTGCTCAGCGAGAACGGCGGGGACGTGCTCGACATGGATCTCGGCACCAAGCGGGCTCGTGCCGCAAGCCTTCTTCAGCTGGCGCTGCCCGGCGCGTCCTACGTTTATCAGGGGGAAGAGCTCGGTCTGCACGAGGTCTGGGACATCCCACTCGATGCGATTCAAGACCCGCAGTGGGAACGCAACTTGCGAGTCAACAAGGGCCGCGACGGATGCCGTGTACCCCTGCCCTGGACAAGCACGGGTTCATCGTTCGGCTTTGGCTCAGGTGGTTCCCACCTGCCCCAGCCGGCGTGGTTCGCCGAGTATTCGGTCGAAAAGGAATCAGTAGATGCCTCTTCGACGCTTGAGATGTACCGCACAGCGGTCGGCGCTCGCAAGCAGTTGCTCAGCGGCGAAGAGTTCAGCTGGGGTGCTCTCGACGGCGGTCACGTCATCGACTTTGACCGCGGTAACGGATGGCGCTCTATCACCAACTTCGGAGCTGATCCGGTGGCGCTACCCGCCGGAGAGGTAGTCGTTGTGAGTGCTCCGCTGGTCGATGGAAAGCTCGACTCCGACGCCACGGCGTGGGTCGTCACGAAGTAGCCATTTCCTAACACTCCCGCGTAATCCCGGGCATTGTCGGTGCCCGTGCGTACCGTAGAGGCATGGCTTCGGGCACGAAGAAATCGTCACGCACTCCCGCGCGCTCGCGCGGTGGTTCGAGCGCGCCCAAACGTCCGACCGTGCGTTCCTCGAGTACCGCAAAATCATCGAGTGGCTCGAGTAATCCCGGCGATCGCGAGTACACCGGCTTTGCCAAAGTTTGGATGACCCTGGCGCACGTCGCCGGCGGCGCAGCACGAATGCTCGGCCCCGAGCGTTTCTCGCGCGAAGAGCGCCGCGACGGAGTTCCGTTCGCACTCGTATTGCTGGCCATCGCCGGAGCGGTCATCCAGTGGTTCTTGGTAGCAGCGCCCTGGGCTCAGCTCGTGAGCGCATACACATTCGGCGGTCTTTTCGGAGTCATCGCGTTCGGCCTTCCGGTGGTCATGATTCTGCTGGCTGTCTGGTTGTTTCGTCACCCGAGCTCGGTCACTGACAACAACCGCATTGGCGTTGGTGTCGTGCTGTTCCTCCTGGCCGTCTCAGGGCTTGCACACTTGTTTGGCGGTCAACCTGCACCTGCCGACGGTCTTCAAGCCCTGGCTCAGGCGGGCGGTTTGTTGGGATGGCTCGTTGCTGGCCCGCTAGCCGCAGTCATCACCCAGTGGGGTTCGGGCGCAGTCATGTTCGCCTTCGCTTTCCTGTCTCTGCTGATCATGACCAAGACTCCTCCGACGCGCATCGGGCGTCGCCTGCGTGAGCTGTGGGCATATCTTGTCGGCGGATCCGCATCCACCGAAGAGACCGACGCCAGCGACGAGCTCGATCTTGAAGAGGCCAGCAAACTTCCATGGTGGCGTCGTAATTCCTCGCGCCGTGAAGAAGATCCGGCCTTCGACAGCCCCGTCATTCGCGATCAAGACCTCATGCCCACGCGTGAGTTCGACCCAGCTGAGCTGGCCGTCGAGCTCAACCAGGCAGAAGAAGCGGTGGATGCCTACGGCGTCCAGACCGGCATCGACGTATCGGCTCAAGATGACGTCGCAACGGCTCCCATCGATGTTCCGCAGGCCACTGCTGAGATTGCGCCGCTCACTCCGACCGCGACCGCGACCGCCTCGGGCCCGTATCGACTGCCGGCGATGCACGTTCTTGCTGCTGGTCCGCCCGCGAAGGCTCGATCTGCCGCCAACGACGATGCTGTGCGCGCCATAACCATGGTGCTCGACCAATTCGGTGTCGACGCCAAGGTCACCGGTTTCAGTCGTGGCCCTACGGTTACTCGCTACGAGATTGAGCTTGGCCCGGGTGTTAAGGTCGAGCGTGTGACGGCTCTGTCCAAGAACTTGGCCTACGCGGTTGCCTCGAACGAGGTGCGCATTCTTTCGCCAATCCCCGGAAAGAGTGCCATCGGCGTCGAGATTCCCAACACCGACCGTGAGATTGTCACACTCGGTGACGTCATGTGTTCCAACGTGGCGACCAAGAGTGAACACCCGATGACCGTCGGCGTCGGAAAAGACGTCGAAGGCGGATTCGTTGTGGCGAACCTCGCCAAGATGCCTCACCTTTTGGTGGCGGGTTCGACCGGTTCAGGTAAGTCGAGTTTTGTGAATTCGATGCTGGTGAGCATCCTGATGCGTGCGACACCAGCCGAGGTTCGCATGGTGCTCATTGACCCCAAGCGTGTGGAGCTTGCCCCCTACACCGGTGTTCCGCACCTGATCACGCCCATCATCACGAACCCCAAGAAAGCAGCCGAAGCGCTGCAGTGGGTCGTCAAAGAGATGGACATGCGCTACGACGACCTGGCGAGCTTCGGGTTTAAGCACATCGACGACTTCAATCGCGCGGTCACCAACAACGAAATCGTCTTGCCTGCCGGCAGTGAGCGCGTCCTGCGTCCGTATCCGTACCTGCTCGTCGTTGTCGATGAGCTGGCAGACCTCATGATGGTTGCCCCGCGCGATGTTGAAGACTCCGTGGTTCGCATTACTCAGTTAGCGCGCGCATCCGGAATTCACCTGGTGTTGGCAACGCAGCGCCCCAGTGTTGATGTCGTTACCGGTCTGATCAAGGCCAACGTGCCCAGCCGTCTAGCATTCGCTGTCACGAGCGTCACTGACTCTCGCGTTATTCTCGACCAGCCCGGAGCAGACAAGCTCATCGGTCAGGGTGACGCGCTGTTCCTGCCGATGGGCACGAACAAGCCCATTCGCGTTCAAGGAGCTTGGGTGAGCGAGGCCGAGATCCACAAGGTCGTCGCTCACGTCACGCGACAAGCACAGCCTGAGTACCGCAACGACGTGGCTGCCGTGGTTGAACGCAAAGAGATCGACGCAGACATCGGGGATGACCTCGATCTGCTGGTGCAAGCCGTTGAGCTGGTCGTTTCAACCCAGTTCGGCTCAACGTCCATGCTCCAGCGCAAGCTTCGTGTCGGTTTCGCCAAGGCCGGACGCTTGATGGACCTCATGGAGTCGCGGGAAATCGTCGGGCCTTCAGAGGGCTCGAAGGCCCGCGACGTGCTCGTCTCTCAGGATCAGCTTCCCGGCGTCCTCGCCAAGCTTCGCGGAATGGATGCCCCGGCAGCGCCTGTCGCAGCGCCGACTTCAGCGCCCGCGCTCACGCGTCCGTCATTCGACGTCATTGCGCAAGATCGCGAAGAAACCATGGCGGGGCTCGAAGAAGTAGAGGCGGAGGGCGACGAAGACGCCTGGGGCCTGACGGGCCGCGACTAGCCGTGGCATCCGACGCGCCTGCGGTAAAGGGCCAGCCTGCCACGGTGAGCAACTGGAGCGCTCCCAACATCATCACGATTGTGCGCATCCTCTTTGCGCCGGCTTTCATTTGGCTGCTCCTCATCTCGCACGACTCTCCGGCGGACCCCGCGCGCTGGTGGGCGGCCGGGCTATTTGTCGTGGGCATGGCCACCGACGGAGTTGACGGCTGGATTGCGCGCCGCTACAACCTCGTCACCGACCTGGGAAAAATTCTCGACCCCATCGCCGACAAAGTGCTCACTGGCGGTGCGCTCATCGGTCTGTCACTCACGGGCGAATTGCCGTGGTGGGTCACGATTCTGATTCTCGTTCGAGAGGTCGGCATTACGGTCTTCCGGTTCGCTGTGCTGAGCAAGCGCGTGATTCCCGCGTCACGAGGGGGCAAGCTCAAGACCATCTTCCAGTTCCTCGCCATCACCTCGGCTTTGCTGCCGTTGCAAGCACTCTGGGGTGAGTGGATGAACACGGTCAACCTGGTGCTCATGACTATCGCCTTGGCGCTCACCGTGGTGACCGGCGTGATGTATCTGGTTGAAGCGTGGCTTCACAACCGCTCGTCGTCTGCGTCACACTGAGTTCATGCCCACTTCTTCTGCCGAAGGACGCAACGCGGTCGCTGATCTTGTCGAGCGCCTGATTCGCTCACGCCGCACGGTTGCGGTTGCCGAATCGCTCACCGGCGGCCTCGTCATGACGGCGCTCACTAGCGTTCCCGGCGCATCCGCCACTGTTCGAGGGGGAGTCGTGGCCTATGCCACGCAGGTCAAACACGAGGCTCTCGGAGTCGACGAGAATCTGCTCGACCGCGTCGGGACGGTTGACGCCGAGGTCGCCATGCAGATGGCCGATGGTGTTCGCGACACGATTGGCGCTGATTTTGGCGTGGCCACAACGGGTGTTGCCGGGCCAGATGGCCAAGACGGAAAGGCGCCGGGTGTCGTGTTCGTGGCCGTAACCACGCCGTTCGGTAGGTGGCACCGCGAATTATTGCTGGATGGTGACCGCGACGCCATTCGTACGAGCTCGAGCATCGCCGCTCTCGAGCTCCTTTCCGACGTATTGACTGCCCTAGAAAAGTAGCCACGGACCGGAATTTTTTACGCGGAGATGGCGTTTTCATCCCTGACTCACACGACTTGCACAGAAACACGTTGCTACCGTGTGTGTCAGAGGCTCTCGATACCCTAGAGTCATCTCAATCGGAAGAAAGGTAAGAGAAATTATGATTCTCGTTCGTCACGAAATTGGTGATGTTCTCCGCGACTTCCGCTTGCAAAAAGGTCGCACGCTTCGTCAGGTGGCCAGCAAGGCGAGTGTGGCACTGGGCTACCTCAGCGAGGTCGAGCGAGGGCAGAAAGAGGCATCCAGCGAAATTCTCGCTGCCGTAGCCGACGCTCTTGACACTCCCATATCAGTCATCATGGGCGAAGTTGCTGATCGCCTCGGTGCGCTCGAGGGAATGCAGCCCATTTCGCGCATCCCCGACACTGTTCCCGACGAATTCGTCGCCGACTACCTGCGCGCCAGCAAGTAGTCCCCAGGCTCGCTTCGCCTTCTCACTCGGAGTCCGGTCATGCGTATCAGTGAGTTTTGGTACGCGGTCAGTACTGAATTTGGCGAGGCATACGGTCGCGTCGTAGTCGACGATCTGGTAATTGCCGAACTGGGGGAGCGCACGGCACATGCCGCACTGAAGTCGGGGATTCCTGCGCGCACCGTGTGGCTGGCACTGTGTCGCGCCGCCGAAGTCCCTGAGTCGCGCTGGCACGGGGTCGGTCTGCCTGAGCCCAAAAAAGACGATGCGCCCGTCGCTTCGAATTGGCCTGAGTAACCTCCGACACGCCGACTCTCGCATTCGAAGAAATATTCGAAAAGGTGTAGCCTCCTACACATGCACCAGTTGTCACGAGCTTTCCTCGTTCGTGGCGAATCTGACTTCACCGTCAGAGGCGCCACCTACGGTTACTCGTGTTCAACCCGGAGCATCCGCCTTGTCGGAAGCACTGCACAGCGCCCGTCCCGCCCCACATCTTTTGAGATCACCTCTCAAGAGATGGCAGGCCGGCCGGTAGCGAGGCAGCAGCCCGGCAGCCTATAGGCGACCACCACCTCGAGTAGAAAAGGAGCCGGCCATGGCATCAGCCGCTGACCGCGAAAAAGCACTAGAAACAGCCCTCGCCCAGATCGACCGTCAGTTCGGTAAGGGTTCAGTTATGCGCCTCGGTAGCGATGAACGAGCTCCCGTCGAGGTCATTCCCACCGGTTCAATCGCCCTCGATGTGGCGCTGGGCATCGGTGGTCTTCCCCGTGGTCGCATCATCGAAATCTACGGACCAGAGTCCTCGGGTAAAACCACTCTCACCCTGCACGCCATCGCCAACGTGCAGCGCGCCGGCGGCATCGCTGCCTTCATTGACGCAGAGCACGCACTCGACCCCGAGTACGCTCGCAAACTTGGTGTCGACATTGATGCTCTTCTGGTTTCTCAGCCCGACACGGGTGAGCAGGCACTCGAAATCGCCGACATGCTCGTTCGCTCGGGTTCGATCGACCTCATTGTCATCGACTCGGTTGCCGCGCTAGTTCCCCGCGCTGAAATCGAGGGTGAAATGGGTGACGCACACGTCGGCCTCCAGGCTCGCCTCATGTCACAGGCTCTGCGCAAGCTCACCGGTGGACTGAGCCAGACCAACACCTCCATGATCTTCATCAACCAGCTGCGCGAAAAGATCGGTGTCTTCTTCGGTAGCCCCGAAACCACCGCTGGCGGTAAGGCGCTCAAGTTCTACGCTTCGGTTCGTCTCGACATTCGTCGCATTGAGACTCTCAAGGACGGCACTGAAGCTGTCGGTAACCGCACCCGCGTCAAGGTCGTCAAGAACAAGATGGCGCCACCCTTCAAACAGGCAGAGTTCGACATTCTGTACGGCACCGGCATCTCGCGCGAGGGCAGCCTTATTGACTACGGTGTTGACCACGGAATCGTCAAGAAGTCTGGCGCCTGGTACACCTACGAAGCCGAGCAGCTCGGTCAGGGCAAAGAGAACTCGCGTAACTTCCTGCTCGAGAACCCCGACATCGCTGCTGAGATCGAACAGAAGCTGCTCGTCAAGCTCGGTGTAGTCAAGGGTGAAGAGCCGGCCGTTGCTGCTCCGGCGACGGCACCCCTTGCGCCGCCCGCACTGGCAACCGAGTCCGACGCGGTCGCTTCCTAGGTCGGTTTTCCGACTCACGGGTGACTCAGGTCGCAAAGCGAATGTCTAACGTCACATACCTGCCGTGGGTTCCTTCTGAGGAGCCCACGGCAGGTCCTGTGTTCAAGACAGCGGAGCCTGAGGTGGAGCTCGCGGCTGAAGGCGAGTCTGAACGCTCGTCGGAACTCGCGGCGGCAAGCCCTGACGAGGTTTATGAGTCGTTGCTGCGCAAGCTTGCCATGGCCGACATGTCGGCTCACGAGGTTCGCTTGTGGTTGCGTGAGCGCGACCTCGACGAGAACGCCGTTGACGAGATTCTGGGCAAGGTCGAGCACCTCGGCTATGTTGACGACTTTCGCTTGGCTGAGCAGGTAGTGGGTCGACTAGTTCTTCGTAAGGGTCAGGGTCGAAGCGCGATCGCTCTCGAATTGCGCAAACGAAATCTCGGGCAGTCAGCCATCGATGAGGCATTGGCCAACATCGACCAAGGCGACGAACTCAACCGCGCCATCGACCAGGCGCTGAAGCGTGCCCCGTCAGTGCAGCGTTTTGACCGGGTAACGGCTGAGCGCCGATTGCACGGTTTTCTCTCGCGTCGCGGGTACCCCAGCGGTGTCGTTCGTGAGGCGATTCACGCCGCATTCAGCGAGTACCCGCCAGTAGGCTAGCCGCATGGCTTCAACCCGCCCCCCGCGCACCCCCCGTTCACCGCGAGCTAAAAAGTTCATCACCGCGACCGTTATTTTGTTGGGGCTCGCCTTCGTCGTCGGAGGAATTGGTTACGCCGTTCCTGGTCCGATTCAGATGCCGTTCCTGTTAGTCGGGTATTTCTGCCTCTACATCGGCATCATTGTTGCCCTGTACGGGCTTTACCAGACCTACCTGAGCCCGGCCGCTGAAAAGGCCGACAAAGCAAAGCAGGCCGCTGCCGATGCAGCAGGCGCGACACCTAAAGACCCTGCCACCGACGCGTAAACTTGTGGGGTTATGACCCGCACAACTGAGCAGCCCACTTTCATCGCTCCGAGTGATGTAGCGCACGACGAATCAGGTCGCCAGCGCACCTATGAGGTGCGCACGTTCGGCTGCCAGATGAACGTGCACGACTCTGAGCGCCTGGCCGGTGCCATGGAGGCCGCGGGTTACATCAAGTTCGAGCGGGCTGCAGCCTCTGCCCTCGAGCTGGATCCCGACGCGGTCGACGTCGCTGAAGAGCATCCAGATGTTGTTGTTCTGAACACCTGCGCCGTGCGCGAGAACGCTGATAACCGCCTCTACGGAACGCTTGGGCACCTCGCTTCGGTCAAGCGCGGGCAAGAGGGCATGCAGATTGCCGTGGGCGGATGCCTCGCCCAAAAAGACAAAGAGGTCATTCTCAAGAAGGCCCCGTGGGTTGATGTGGTCTTTGGAACACACAACATGGGCGCACTGCCCGGCCTGCTCGAGCGGGCACGTCACAACGAAGAGGCTGAGATTGAGATTCTCGAATCTCTCGAGACATTCCCCTCGACTCTGCCCACAAAGCGCGATTCGACCTATAGCGGGTGGGTCTCGATTTCGGTCGGTTGCAACAACACCTGCACGTTCTGCATCGTCCCCGCCCTGCGTGGAAAAGAGATGGATCGTCGACCCGGCGACGTGCTTCGCGAGGTTGAAGCTCTTGTCGCCGACGGCGCAATCGAGGTCACCCTGCTCGGGCAGAACGTCAACACCTACGGCGTCGAGTTCGGCGACCGCGAGGCGTTCGGCAAACTTCTGCGCGCGGCCGGGGCGATCGACGGCATTGAGCGCATCCGTTTCACCAGCCCCCACCCGGCGGCCTTCACCGACGATGTCATCGCAGCCATGGCCGAGACCCCCGCGGTCATGCCACAGCTGCACATGCCGTTGCAGTCGGGTTCCGACCGCATTCTCAAGGCAATGCGGCGATCGTACCGCAGCGAGAAGTTCTTGGGCATTCTCGAGCGAGTTCGGGCAGCCATCCCTGATGCGGCGATCAGCACTGACATCATTGTGGGATTCCCCGGCGAGACCGAGGATGACTTCGAAGAGACCCTGCGCGTCGTTCGCGAGGCTCGCTTTGCTACTGCGTTCACGTTCCAGTACTCCAAGCGCCCGGGAACCCCGGCGGCCGAGATGGATGACCAGATTCCCAAAGAGGTTGTTCAGGAGCGTTTTGAGCGACTGGTCGCTCTGCAAAACCAAATCTGCCTGGAAGAAAATCAGGCACAGATCGGCCGCGAGGTTGAGGTGCTTGTTGCCAATGGCGAAGGCCGCAAAGATGCCGCCCGCCACCGCATGAGCGGTCGCGCCCGTGACTCGCGCCTGGTGCACTTTGACGTGCCCGAGGGCAGTGAGATTCCCCGCCCTGGCGACCTGGTCACGGTCACGGTTACCGACGCCGCCTCGTTCCACCTGGTTGCCGACTCAGTCGATGGCTCACCACTCAAGGTGCGTCGCACTATTGCCGGCGACGCCTGGGATCGGGCAGAGGCTGAATCCTGCGGTGTTCCGACTGTGGGCGGTGCGGGAACGGGTGTTGGCGGTTCCGCTCGTGCGGGCGCAACCAACCTCGGACTGCCGAGCTTGCGCGCTGCCACGACGCCGATCTACGACGTGAACGATGGCGAGCGGTAATCCGCTGATTGCCATTGTCGGGGCCACCGGCACGGGCAAGTCGCAGTTGTCGCTGGAGGTGGCGCGGCGCATCCAGGATGAGGGTGGTGCTTCCGAAATCGTCAACGCCGACGCGATGCAGCTGTATCGGGGCATGGACATCGGCACCGCCAAGCTCTCGATTGCCGAACGCGCTGGTGTGCCGCACCACATGCTGGATGTTCTCGATGTCACCGAGGAGGCCTCGGTCGCGGCCTACCAGGTGCAGGCGCGCGCAGTCATCGACGACATCATTGCTCGCAGAGCGACGCCCATCTTGGTCGGAGGGTCGGGTCTCTATGTCTCGAGCGTGCTGTTTGATTTCGAGTTTCCGGGTCACGATGATGCCGTTCGCGAGCGACTTGAGTCAGAACTTGCCGAACAGGGCCCTGGACTCATGTTTGCCCGCTTGAAGGAACTCGCCCCTGAGGCGGCCGCGCGCATCGATTCGCAGAATTCTCGACGAGTGTTGCGTGCCCTCGAGGTCATCGAAATGACGGGCGACACGGCCGCACTGGGAACACTGCCCGAAGAACCCGTTTACTGGCGCGAGAGTGCCATCTACGGCCTCACAGACGCCCGTGACGCGCTCGTTGAGCGCCTCGACCGCCGGGTAGAGCGCATGTGGGCCGACGGCTTGCTCGAGGAGGTGCGCGGGCTCATCCCGGCAGGCATTGAACGCGGGGTAACCGCTCGCCGAGCAATCGGATACGCACAGGCTCTTGCACAGCTGGCAGGAACTCAAACCGAGGCTGAGGCCATCGCTGAAACCCAGGCGTTGACGCGTCGATACGCACGCCGCCAGGTGAGCTGGTTCAAGCGCTACGCCGACATCACGTGGTTGCCGGCGGGTGCCACGTCCCTGCACAATCTTTGATTTCTTCGGCCGGTGCCCACATGGCCCCGCCCACATGGCCTCGCCCACAATGCCCGCCGAACCCCGGGCCATGTGACAGCCGACCTGCGAAATCAAAGCAATAGGCTTGAGACATGGCACTCTCACTGCACTTCACCAAGGGTCACGGCACCGGCAACGACTTCTTGCTGTTCGCAGACCCTGAGGGTGAGATTGTGCTGACTGCCGACCAGATGGCAGCACTCGCCGACCGACACTTTGGTGTGGGTGCAGACGGCATCATTCGTGCGGTTCGCTCGAGCAGGCTCAACCGTCGCGACGCCAAGGGTGTCGTCGTGGCTGATGGTGCTGGTGCCCGGGCTCTGACTGAAGAACCTGCGGCCGAGTGGTTCATGGACTACTACAACGCTGATGGCAGCGTCAGCGAAATGTGCGGCAACGGCGTACGCGTCTTCGCCAAATTCTTGCTCGAGAGCGGTTTGGCCAGCCTGGGCCAAGGCGAAACCCTGGCCATCGGTACGCGTGCCGGCGTTCGGGATGTTCAACAGAATGCATCCGGATTTCAGGTCGACATGGGCCGCTGGAAGTTCGACGACTTCGATCCCCTTGTTCGCGTCAAGAACGTTTCGGTTGCCCGCCCCGGGTTGGGTATCAACGTGGGTAACCCGCACGTGGTCATCGCCCTCAGCGACGCCAACGAACTTGAGAACGCAGACCTGACCGTGATTCCGCAGCTTGATCCCGTTGCTCCCGAGGGCGCGAATATTGAACTCGTCGTACCAAGCGATCCGCTGGTTACCGACGGCGTCGGCCACATCCGCATGCGCGTGCACGAGCGCGGCAGTGGCGAGACGCTGAGCTGTGGCACGGGCGTGGTCGCTGCAGCCCTGGCAACTCGGCACTGGGCCGGTGCGGGCGCTCCCAATCATTGGCGCGTGGATGTTCCTGGGGGCACTCTTGCGGTGCGAATGTTCCCCACCGAAGAGGGTGAACACGTCGCGCTCTCTGGTCCCGCGGCGCTCGTTTACACGGGCACCGTCGAACTCGCTTAGTTATTCGCGTAATCACTACGCGTTGTTGCAGCTGCGCCCCAATAGGCGTGGGGGCATATTTGGGATAACCTGAAATTCTGCTCTCGTTGTCAGTCGCACACGCCACACTTCGAGTTACAGGTGGGCTTAGTGCCCTGCAATAAAGGGGGGATTACTTTGGCTCGTCGTAAAGACTCAAGCGCGCCGCCTGCCGCGCCCAATGAAGTGAGTACTTATAAGGCCCAAAAATGGGTGAGATTAGGCAAAGCTGACGCTAGAAAATACGGGGCCCTTCTCGACGTGACAGCCACTCACTCGCTTATTCGGGCCGCAAGTGAGGCACAGCGAGGACAGCACAATGTCAATGCGTGGTTGATCAATCAAGTAGGGCCTGATCAAACCGGCAACGAGCGAATCCTTGTCGGGCTCCGCAAGGCAACTGAAGAAATCGAACTTCTGGCCAATGACCGGAGCACGTCACCTCGCGTTCAGCACCAGAACGGTCTGCGTTTGGGGCGCCTCGAAGCTCAGGTATCAAATCTCGAAGCCCAGTGGCGTGCGAACGTTACGAAGGGCCGAGGAACGATTCAAATTGCAGAGCAGGCGCTGGAAACATGGGTTCGCTATTACTCGCAAATTGCTGCTATTTACACTCGGGCGCGAGCGAACGCTGGTGTGCGAGACGTCTCTTCGGTTCAGGCCGAGATTCCTGCCATGGAGTCGATTCCCCTCGTTGAAGTCGAAGGATTCGACCACGATGATCCGCCGCTCGTTCGAAAGGTGCGCAAATAATGGCTCGCAATAGGCGTGACAAAACCTATGGTCCGCTCGCAATGCCTGAATTGGCAAATTCAGTTGATGACAACGAACTGCTTGCGGCTTCCGCGACTGCCGCAGATCAAGACCGCATGTCGGGCGCTTACGACGAGTTCCTCTTCTCAGAGAACGGTCTCGAGCAGATGCCTTATGAACGAGCAGTTGATGACCGACTGTCTCTCGTGCAGGTTCGACTTCTCGACCGTGGTCGGCGTGCCGCTCTTCAGCAGCGCCACGCCCTGCTCAAGGCCGAAGCCGAAATCATCGACGCCGCTCAGGAGCACAAGGCGATTGAGGATGACATCGCTGCTCGCGAGAATGAGCTCGAGGAGCAGCGTGAAATTCTGAAGGGCGACAAACCCGGAAAACACGGACTTATTTGGAAGGGCACCCCACCCGAGCAAACGTCACTGTTCAACGGAGCACTTCGTCTGGCCATGCCTTACCTGATTTTCGTCATTGTGGGCGGAGTTGACCTGGGCATCATCTACAACTCCTTCTTGAAGATTCACGGGTTCAAGATGGTCGAAGCCATCATCTTCACGCTCCCGACAGTGGGTGTCCAGCTCGTGTTTCCGCACTTCATCGGCAGTCGAATCAGTTTGATGATGCACAAACACCCGCGCAAGATTGTGAATGCGATTGAGGCAATCGTCTTGTTTGTTGTGTGGATTGGCTTCGCCCTCGTGCTCACTTCTCTCCGAATGAACTATTTTCAGGCGCTCGATCGGCACATGCCTTCTTTTCTGCACGACTCGCTCACCTTCGGAAACTTCTTCATGCTGATTGGCTTGGGCACCTGGCTTCTGCTTTCTGCGGCTCGCCACAACCCCCACGAAACCATCTATTCGCGACTACTTTTTGCTCTGGAAAAGTCGAGAAAACGCGAATTGCGTTCCAAAATGCGTTTGGCGCAGGCGCAATCTCAGATCCCAGCAATTCAGGCATCCCTCGACGTTGCCGAGGCAGGTTTCACTGACGCCGTCAACTCTGCTCGTGAAGAATTGGCCAACGCAGCAAAGAGTACGTATCGCAGGGCGCTCGTGAACCAGATCGGAAATGTTGAGTTTTCGGCGGCGTACCTGACCGGTGTTGGTGATGCCTCACCGGGTCGCGTCGCCAAGATTCGCGCCAAATACAAGAGCAAGTTTGGCCGCCCGAACGCAGATAAGGCCGCCGGTGACGAAGATGCATAAGGTCATCAGGGGCCTCACCCTTGCAACTCTCGTTGGTATTGCTGCCGTTGGGCTGACTGCCTGTGTGCCGCCAACTCCGCCCAAGTGCCAAGAGCTACTCTCGGCTGATGCCAATGACGCCGCTAAGAAGAACGAAGTAGCACTGGTCATCGCTCCAACGACCAGCTTTGTTAACTTCCGAGATCTCATTCCGGCCATTACGCCGAACGTGCAGGCAGCCATGGGCCACGGCGGGAGCAGGCTTTCTGTCGTCTTGGCAGACGGGACTCCCGGAGTTGCCACATACACGGACATCGACGGCAACCAGCCTTCTGTCGATGTCGAAAACGACCAGACCTATGCCATCAACCGCACCGAGGATGTCTATGACTGTGCAATTGGTGATCCGTCGGTCACAGTTGACCCGTCAGTTACCATTGACCCCGAGCTTGATGTGCTCAAGGGTCTTCGAGTGGCCGCCGATTCGTTCGACGCTAACAATGCCGGTTCGACAAAGCACATCGTCGTCTTATCGAATGCACTGCAAACCACTGCCCCCTGGCCAATGCAAAAAGACGGCATACCGCCTCTGAACACGGTTAACGGAGTCGTGGCACAGCTAAAAGCCAACGGAGGATTACCCGACCTCAAAGGGGCCACCGTAGATTTCATCGGACTCGGCCATGTCAGTAAGTCAGCCCCGTCACTCAACCAACAGAGCATCGACAGTCTGGAGTCTTTCTGGACGGGCATCGTCGAGGCATCAAATGGCCACGTTGGAACCATCCAGCGTGAGGTAACGGATACTCAGCCAGCGAAGGGCTCAATCCCGGTCACAGCGGCTAAAGCATTGCCAGATCCCTGTCTTTCTGCAGTAATCACCGAAGATGATGGCGCGCGATTCGCTCCCAATACGGCAACCTTTATTGACGCAGGCGCAGCGGCTGCAAGTGCAAAGAAAATTGCGGCACAAATCGCCTTGAAGCCAGACTGCACCGGGGTGATGTCCATCACGGGATTTGTCGCGTCCGGTGTTGATAAAGCCCAGTACAAATTCGGTAACGCCGCGGATGCACATCTCAGTCTTGCCCGCGCGCAGGCCTTCGCCGGGGTTCTCAAGCAAGCCGGTGTTAAGTCGAAGATCGTTTGCGTCGGCGGCGGAAAAGGTCCTTACAACGATTGGGACCAAAACGGAAAGTACGTCGAGGCGCGAGGTAAGAAAAACCGAATCGTCATGGTTTCGCAGTGACAGGCAATTGAGGAAAGTAGATCATGGGTAAAAGACGCATTCTTCGGAACAGCTTGGACACAGACGGTTACTGGGCCGACATTTCCAGCAGTGAACGGGTTGACGTTCATAGGTGGCATCGACGCTCAGTTTCTCGATGGGTCTTCGGGCTCACCACCCTCGGTTTAGTTGCCGTGATTGCCCTGGGAAGTTGGCAGGGCTTCCTGGTTTGGCAGGCTCAACCGAATGTCCCCGATGTTGTTGAAAAGGTCTCGAAATCAACATTTGTGGTCTACTGCGGCGACTTCATGGGAACGGGAGTTGCTGTTGATATCCCGAAACCGGATGGGGTAAAGACCATCGTGATTTCGGCCGCACACGTTTTTGATGGCTGCGACGAGGCAACAAAGGTAGACGTTGAGTATCAAGGCCGCAAATATCAGGGCACGCTCGTTGCAAAAGATCCAAAGGTTTGGAAGGGAAGCGACCCTGAAAACCGAGTAGACATGGCGCGGATTGACCTCACCGCTGAGTTCCCAGCCCTCGAGCCAGCGCCGCAGGCGCGCATTGGTGGCTGGGCGATCATCGTCGGTAACCCGCTCGGGCGTGAAAACTATGCCACATTCGGGATTGTCTCGGCAGTTCACGAGAAGTATTACGAAACCGACGCTGCGGCCAACGAGGGTAACTCCGGTGGACCGCTGGTCGACAACTTCGGCCGAGTGCTCGGCGTAGTGTCAAGCGGTCAGCTAAAGGATTCCGGAACGGGAACTCTTCAGGATGCCAACGGGATGGTTCAGGTGATGCGCCTCAACAACGCGTGCGGTCACTTGTTCCCAGCTGGGCCCGGTTGCCCCTTTAGTAATTAGATCGACCGGGACAGCTCTTGAACGCGATCGATGCGTTTTTGAGTGGGTGGATGAGTCGCTGAGAACAAATCCTTGAGTCCCCGACTTTCATTGTGCAAGTAGAGGGCGCCGATGGCCATGCCGTGTGCTGCGATTCCTTTTTCTTGGGCTTGTATCTTACGGAGCATGCTAATCATGCCGTCCGGGTAACGAGTCATCTCCACTCCGGTGGCATCAGCCAAGTATTCTCGCTGACGTGAAATGGCTGCACTGAATAGGGGTCCGAGTACCCACGCCAATATCGAGAAAATGATGGCTGGGATGACAGCAACAACTGCTACGGCAACCATGAGGGCAGCGCTGTTGTCATCTCCCTTTCTTCGCTCATTTTGTTCGCCCGACAGGGCTGCGATCACAAAAGCCCAACACAACATGGCAAGAAACGACATCGATCCAATCAGTGCAATGATGACCATTTTTACTCGAGTGTCGTAGTTCTTGATGTGGCTCATCTCGTGGGACATAACTGCTTCAAGTTCGGTGCCGTCGAGGGTTGCAAGCGCCCCGGTCGTGATGCCCACAATCGCCTTCTTCGGGCTCATGCCGACGGCGAACGCATTGATGTCCGGTTCGTCGGATATGCACACGATCGGCATTGGCATCCCGTTTCGAATCGCGAGGTTTTCTACCGTCACATACAGGTCTCTCTCGTCGGCCCGCGAAACAGGTGTCCAATCGGCAAGGTACTGAGCGAGTTTCACGCCTTTGGCAAGAGAAACGCTGACCCAGGCCGCCGCGATACCGATGATGATGATGGCCGGCCACGGGGAGTTCAAGGCCAGTGATGCCCAAGTCCCTAGACCCACGACCAAAAAGACATAGCCCACAATCAGCAGAATCGTTGTTCGCTTATTGGCGGCAATCGCTCGATACATTTTTCCCCCATTTTCGTGGACTGAGCCAAGAGCCATAGACCACGATTGTCCCAATGATACTTGGCTCACGCGTAAGGGTAGCTTCGACGTCTGACACTTGTTCGCCCACGGTGAAAGTCGTCCTCGTGAGGGGTGTCGCAGTGCTTCACTGTCGGTCGGTGGGTGGACACTGAATGTCCGCTTGCGAATTGGGGGAGTGCCATGGATCACGAAGAAATGCCGACTGAAGCAGAGCTCTGGGAGAAAACCAAGAGCGTAGATGTGCAAGAGCGCGCAGATGCATTGCGCGGGCTCGCTCACTACGCCTTCAACCGCGAAGAGTTCGATCAGGCGGCTGCGTTCCATGCCGCCGAGGCCGACCTCTTCGTAGCTGCCGATAACGAACTTGACCGCGGCATGGCCATGTATCACCAAGGCATCTGCCTGTACAACGGTGACCGGTATAGCGAGGCTCTCGGGGTGCTCCGTTCAGCGATGGACCTTTACCGTGTCTCGGCGCGAGAAACCTGGTTGGCCGACGTGGAGTTTTGGTGCGCTCAGACCTTGAGCGCGATGGGAAAGAAGGCCGATGCCCTAGACATGTTCGACAGCGCATCCCGACTCTACAAGTCAGGAGACGCCGGCTCGAAAGCCGGGCGCGCTCTTTTTGAGAAGGGCGAATTGCTCGAGAGTCTGAACCGTTACGCCGAGGCGCGCGAGGCCTACGCAAGTGCGCTTACTGAGTTCCAAGACGAAGAAGAGAGTTGGAGCTTTGGCCGAGTGCGCGACAGGTTAGCACAGTCACTGATCAAGATGGGGCTTGTCGACGAAGCACTTGAAAACTTGCGTGAAAACGTCGATCTCTTTGAGTTCCTCGAGGCGACAGAGCGAGTCATGTTCTCCAAGTATCGTGTCGGCTGGACGCTTCAAGAGGCCGCCCGCTATCAAGAGGCCCTCCCATTGCTGCGCGAGGCACGAGTGTATTACGCACAGCTTGATAACTACGAACTCATGGCAGACATTGACGCCCTGATTGTTGATGCGCTTCGCGCCTTGGGTGAGTTTGCCGAGGCTGACGACATCGCACGACGCATTCGTGCGTACTTCAAATCAACCGGAAACGACGCCCGACTCGTTGTGAGCGACATCAACGTCGCCGGAAACCTTTTTGCCGAGGGCAAAGACTTCGAGGCCGAAGCGCTGCTCTGGTCCGTTGTAGAACGTTGTGAAGCGCAAGGCTTTCCTATTCACCGCAGGATTGCTCGACTGCGCCTGGCGGAGTATTTCGTTTCCAACGACGCGTTTGAGCAGGCCAACTCTGCTCTAGCCAGCATGCTCCCCGAGGAATGGGGCGAAGACTACGAGAAGCGCGTTGCTCACTTGAACGTTGTCGCCAAAATCGCACTCGGTCTGGGGCATACGGAACAAGCCCGAGGGCTTGCTCGTCGCGTCATTGATGTCGCTGACCTCTACGGCTTCGTCGAAGAGAATGCTGAGGCACACCTGCTCCTCGCTCAGATTTGCGATGCCGAACCTGACGAGTCCGCGCGAGCATCCGACTACCGCGCAAAAGCTGTCGCGTTGTTCTTGGCAGGCGGACGAGACAACATGGCACGCATGGTTTCAGCTCAACTTCTGCCCGGGGATGCACGTTCCCGTGTGGGATATGAGGCTCACCGTTCTGAGCTGCCCACACGCTCTGACACGGGCCCGATCGAGACCGTCATCGACGAACGCCACGACTCGAGTGATCCGAGCGGACAGTCGGGCGCTAGCGGCACGCTCTAGAGCAGTTCTTTCGGGTCAATCTCTAGCGCGTCTGCAATCGCATACACGTTGATGAGCGAGGGTGAGAATCTCGAGTTCTCGATGCGGCTAATCGTCTTGCGGTCGACGCCAGCATTCTGTGCGAGCTCAATTTGAGTAAGACCTCGCATCAGGCGAACCTCACGGATGCGCTCGCCAAAAGCGCGCAACGAATCGTTCGCGTTGTGTCTACCGGGGGTAGGCGAGATACCGCTGTGGTGCATACTCATTGATGTCCTCAGGCCGCACCGCAAGGTTGGGGGAAACACGTTAGTGGGCGCTTTTTATGCTACGCCCGCTCAGGCTCCTCACAGCGTGTAACTCAGAACCAGTTGTGGTACAGCAAGCGCTTAATTGCTTTTACGCACTTCGAGCACTCGAAAACCTTTGTGATTGGCCGAGCGCGTGACTTCGTGTGTGCTGCCGAATTCCGTCCTGAGCCATTTCTCAAACGAATCGGCACCCAGGTGTTTAGCGACCACCAAGAACGCGCTCGCGCCAGGATTGAGGCGGGGAATCCAGGTCTGCATGATTGCGTGAAGCTCGGCCTTGCCGACTCGGATGGGTGGGTTTGACCAAATCGCATCGAATGTGACACTTTCGGGCACGCCCTCAGCATTGCCTGTGACGACATTCGTTAACCCGACTCGACGAGCATTGCGTGAGGTCAATTCAATCGCGCGTTCATTCACATCGACCGCAAACACCGTTGCCTCAGGAGACTCGATGGCCAGTGAGAGCGCAATCGGCCCCCATCCGCAACCGATATCCAGCAGGTTTCCCCGCTCGGGGGGAGCAGGAACGTGCATCAGAAGGGCTTCGGTGCCAGCATCGACGTGATCCGGGCTGAAGATGCCGCCCGAAGTCTCCACGGTAATGTCTCGCCCGGCCAAGGTGACCTGAATCTCCAAGGTGCGAAACTCACCCGCTGGGTTCGCCGAGAAGTAGTGCTCAACGGCCTCGTTGGGTGAATCACTCATGATTCGAGGGTAGGGCAGAATCGCCTATCGACGCCTACTTCTCTGTTAGAACAAGATTGAAGCCGGAATCCGGGTGGTAGCTCCAGCTCGCTTCTAAGTTCTTCCACGATCCTTGTTGGACACCATCAAGGGCCCGAGTTGTATTCATTCTCGCGATGACACTGTCTGACGTTTCGACCGCCCCGAGCACACACGTTAGGTCCTCGATGCTTGCGCCGTCCGTGTCGTCGTTGCCTTTTGTATTTACTGTGAGTGACTTACCGCCGTCCCCAAGCGAAACACCGGCCGCACCCGTGAGTGAACAGGTCGCGAGCGCTTTTTCGAGAACATTGGGGCCTGAGGTTGAAACTACGATTACAACGCCCACTGCCGCAACGGCCGCGAGTCCGATTACGCCTGCGGCAATTTTTCCTTTTCTCGTTTTTAGCAGACTCGCGAACTTGCCGCTTGACTTAGATTTGCGGATGCGAGTTTCTGTCCAGGCGACGCCGTCCCAGTAACGCTCTGTGTTGTTGTCGCCTTCTCCCGGGTACCATCCGGCAGGCGCTGCGGGAGCAGCCCCATTCTTCTCGTCTGACATAGATATTTCCCCCTTGTGTTCGTTTTCGTGAATGCACCATTGGTGGGTCATCCATTCCCGCCAAGTGTAGCCCTGAGTCGACGTTCAAGTGCGTGCCTACCTTGCTCGTTGAGCAGATCAACGGCTTTGGACAGGCGCCATCCTTCGGACAGGGCTCGTGGCAGGACCTCCCAGGTGAGCACATTGAGTGGCCTCGCTTCGACCTTCGTTCGTTCGCGCACGAAGGCGTAGAGAAGTGGGCTGAAACCTGCTTGTGAGAATGACTCTGCCTCTCGAATCCAACTACTGTGGATGGTCGGCTTGCCATTACCAAACTGCGCCTGCGTCGCGAGCATTCCAATCACGCCAAGGAAGCGCGGTGGGTAGTCCAGGAACACCTGAGTCCAACTGAGCTGTTCCTGAATCGGCATCAGGCCCCAAATAGAGCGGGCCTCAAAGTACTCGTCGTTGGGCATGGGTGCTGACCTCCTTCGCGGAGGTGCGAAACCTCCATCGAGCTTGCCGCGAGAGAACACTCGCGACCGGTTCTTCCCCTAGAGCACCCGGTCGATGGATCGGGTTGCCGCACAGCAAGCTAGGTACTTGGCACTGTGACTCTGGAACTTGGTCTCATTTTATCATCGGTGGACTGACATTGAACCGCGTGCTCGGTGGACAGAGGCATTACCTTTAGTACCAATGACAAAAGACTCCGACGACATCGTCGACCGCATCCTGGCCCGCGCTGCTGGCGAAAAGGCGCCTGTTTCGATTTTTAGAAGTGGCAAGGCGCAAGCGCTGGCTGACAACGGCGAGATCGACCGCGACGATGTGCGAAACACGGATGGCGATCAGTTCGACCGCGAAGAGCGAGCTTCTCTGCGCCGAGTCGCCGGCCTATCGACCGAGCTTGAAGACGTTACCGAGGTTGAATACCGGCAACTGCGCCTCGAGAAGGTTGTACTCATTGGCGTCTATCCCAAGGGTGCCGTCGTTGATGGCGAGAACTCGTTGCGCGAACTCGCTGCGCTCGCCGAGACCGCCGGCGCCGAGGTGCTCGATGGAGTTATGCAAATGCGCCCCTTGCCCGACCCGGCCACCTACCTGGGCCGCGGAAAAGTCGAAGAACTCAAGAACATTGTGTGGGAGGTCGGGGCCGACACGGTGATCGCCGACACGGAACTCGCACCCAGTCAACGCCGAACTCTCGAAGACGCGGTCAAGGTCAAGGTCATCGATCGCACGGCAGTGATTCTCGACATTTTCAGCCAGCACGCCAAGAGTCGTGAAGGCAAGGCGCAGGTCGAACTTGCACAGCTCGAGTACCTCCTTCCGCGTCTGCGCGGTTGGGGTGAGTCGATGTCTCGCCAGGCCGGTGGGCAGGTCGGCGCCGCTGGTGCGGGCATGGGTTCTCGTGGTCCGGGTGAGACCAAGATTGAGCTCGACCGCCGTCGCATCAACACCCGCATGGCCAAGCTGCGCAAGCAGATTGTGGCAATGAAACCTGCTCGCGACACCAAGCGCGCCAACCGCAAGCGAAACGCCGTGCCCTCGGTCGCTATCGCCGGCTACACCAACGCTGGCAAGTCGAGCCTGCTCAACCGCATCACCCGCGCCGGAGTTCTCGTCGAGAACTCGCTCTTCGCAACCCTTGACCCCACCGTGCGCAAAACTCAAACTGCGGATGGTCGACCGTACACCCTCGCCGATACCGTCGGTTTCGTGCGCAACCTGCCCCACCAGCTCGTCGAAGCCTTCCGGTCCACGCTCGAAGAGGCGGCGGACGCAGACCTGCTCGTGCACGTTGTCGACGCATCCCACCCCGACCCGGCCAGCCAGATCAAAACCGTGCGCGATGTGCTGGCTGAGTCAGGCGCCGGACAGGTTCCCGAGCTCGTGGTGTTCAACAAGGCGGACCTAGTCGTCGATGACATGCGACTCATCTTGCGCGGCCTTGAGTCGCAGGCAATATTCGTGAGTGCCCGCACGGGCGAGGGCATCGAAGAGTTGCTCCACATCATCGCCGAGCGCATCCCGTCGCCAGATGTCGATGTGCACCTACTCGTGCCGTATGACCGCGGCGATGTGGTGTCATCTCTTCACCTGCGCGGGCTCGTGCTCGAAACCGACTACGTCGAAGAGGGCACACGCGTGCACGCTCGCGTCACTCCGGCCGATGCGGCCGCCTTCGCACAGTTCGCCGAAGACTAACGGACTAAACCAGCCGAATCAGGGCTTCGTTCTTCTTCAGAAAGCCCGGCTTCCACGGCGGGTCAAAGCGCGCGTAGTAGACGTCGCCCTCGGTTTGCAGACCTGCACCGCGAACGGCCGCCACGAGGGACTCGCCGTTCTCCATAAAACGCTTTTCATTCCAGCTGCCACCAAACTTGCGGGCGGCAGCCCGGTGAGCATCGACCGTAACCGTTCGCACCCGGGCATCACGCGGAATGGGCAACCTGGCCGGGTCAATTCCCGCGGGTAAAACAAAACTCACCGTGTGGCGGTTGTTTTGCGTTGTCTCTTGAATCACGGGCGCGGTCATCGCCATGTGCTCACCCGAGGTGTTGTTGCCGCTGATGTAGCGCACCAAAGGGGAGAAAGCCATGTTGCCGGCCGACATGAAGTCGCCGACCACATCCACCTGAACCAGCACGTAGGCGGGGTACTCGCGGATTTCGAATCCCGCGTGCGTCGAGACAACGGTGAAGGGCTGCTGTTCGGTCATGCCTTCAGGGTAAGCCGAAATCCCTGAAAGAGCACCCGCATCCTCGCCGGTAGTCTTGAGGGATGCGCTCGAAAACTCCCTTCTCGTTTGAGGTGTACCCGCCGCGCAAACCCGAACTGCAGCATGCCCTGCACGACACAATCCAAAACCTCGCGTCAGTCGGCCCGGAGTACATCACCGTTACCTACGGTGCAAACGGCAGCTCTCGTGACTCGAGCCTCGAGTGTGTCTCGTACATTCGTCAGAACACCGCCATAGATCCGCTGGCTCACCTGACCTGCGTGGGCTCGACCCGCGACGAGGCTGAGGCGCTCGTGCGCCAGTTCTATGCGGCGGGCATCCGCTCGTTCCTAGCACTTCGTGGTGACGCACCCGAGGGTGCAACGGCCGGCGAAGACTTTCTTGGCGAGCTCAAGACCGCAGCCGACCTGGTGGCTCTGATTCGAAGCGTGAGCCCCTACGCCCGTATTGCCGTCGCGGCCTTCCCGAATGGGCACCCCGACTCGGCTCATGAGAACCAAGACATCGAAGCCCTGCTGGCCAAGCAGCAGGCGGGCGCCGACTTTGCCATTACGCAACTGTTCTTTCACGCCAGCGACTACATCGACTTCGTTGCCCGCGCGCGTGCCGCCGGCGTCACGATTCCGCTCACCCCGGGAATCATGCCCGTCACCACGGCCAACCGCCTTGCCCGCATCGTCCAAATCACCGGTCTCGAAACCCCGCGTGCGCTCACCGATGCCCTGGCCGCAGTCGCGTCTAAAGAAGAGCAGCGTGCCATTGGCATCCAGCACGCTGTCGACCTGGCAAACGCGGTTCTCGATGCCGGAGCACCGGGCATCCATCTCTATGCCTTCAATGAGCACGAAACCGTGCTCGAGGTGCTTCGACGTGTTGGTGTGATCGAGTAGTCATGACCACGCGCAGACTCACCCCGTTCGTCATGCTCGAGGTGTCGTCAATTTTGTCGGCGATTGCCAGCGGCATGACCTACATCGTCATTCCGTGGCTCATTCTTGAGACAACAGGCTCGGCCCTGCTCTCGGGCGTTGTCATTGCAGTCAAGGGTCTCGTTTCGTTCGTGGTCTACCCCATCGCCGGAACGCTGGTTGACCTCGTTGGTCGTCGCCGAGTGGCAATAGTCTCGGATGCGGCGGTCGCCGTTTCGGCAGTGCTCTTTGTAATTCTCAGCCTGAGCTTCGGCCCGCACCTGGCCTTTCTCATTGGAATCACCTTGCTCGGTGCGCTCTTCGAATCCCCGGGATTCACCGCCCGAAAGGCGCTCGTTGCCAATACCGCAGAGGTGGGCAACGTTCCCCTGGCCCGGGCGAACGGACTGACCGAGTCGATTCGCGGCATCGGCTGGATCGCGGGCCCTGCGGCTGGCTCCTTCTCGGTAGCGCTCATCGGGCCGATCAACACGTTTTGGGTCATCGGACTGGGGTACCTGTTGTCGATGGTGGCCGTGTCGTGCATCCGCATTAGTCACAATGTGGCCGGCCAATCAGATCTCGACACCGAACGCAAGGGTTTCATCAGAGAGGCCGTTGATGGCTTCAAAGCGCTGGCCGCCGACCGACCGCTGGCAATTCTTGTCGCCTTTATTGTCATTCTCGACATGGTCTACATCCCCGCCGAAGAAATCGTTCTGCCGTTCTACTTCAACCAACGCCATGACCCCACCGGCCTGGGCATCGTCATCTCGAGCATGGTGCTCGGTGGCACGGTTGGTGCTCTGCTCTTTGAATGGATGACCCGGCACTTCAGCATTCCTGTGATCATCCGCGTTGCCGTGATTGGCTCGTGCACCCTGCTCTTAGCAATCGCAAGTTTTCCGCCCACCTGGTTCTTCGCGATAATCGGGTTCACTCTGGGACTTGTCTGGGGTCCGATCAACCCGCTGCTGAGCTTGCTCGTGCAACGACGATTCCCTCCGTCGATGCAGGGGCGAGTTTTCGGTGTTCAGCTCGCGCTGTGGTCAGTAACCCCGCCGATTGCAATGCCATTCGTCGGGGCGTTGGTCGAACAATTTGGCCCGCAGTCGGTTTATTTCTGGCTGATGTTCACCACATTCGTGCTGGGACTTTGCATCGTGTTCGTCCCCATTCTTGGTCAGCTCGCACGGGTGCGCGAAGGCGGTTTGGGCGGCGAACTGCGCGTGCCCAAGAAGGCGAAGAAGTCATCTCAGGCTGATTGAGCCTGTGCCCAGGCTGATTGAGCTTGTCGAAATCAGACTTTGCGCATGACGGTGACAACCTTGCCGAGAATCTCGCACTGGTCACCGGGAATCGGCGGGAACGCCGAGTTGCGGGGGAGTAGCCAGGTGTGGCCGTCTTTCTGGCTGAATACTTTGACGGTGGCTTCGCCGTCGATCATGGCGGCCACAATCTCGCCGTTCTCCGCCGTCTTTTGAGCGCGGATGACCACGAAGTCACCATCGCAAATAGCGGCATCGATCATCGACTCGCCCTTGACCTCGAGCATGAAGAGCTCGCCCTTGCCGGCAAGCTGCTCGGGCACGGCAAAGGTGTCTTCGACGTTCTGCTCGGCGGTGATCGGAAAACCTGCGGCGATCTGACCCACGAGCGGAACACTCACGCTGTGGCCGATCGGGGTGACGTTATCGGGGATGCTCGTGCCGCTTAGGCTGGCGGAGCCGCCCACGTCGGTAAGCAGCTCAATTCCCCGGGCGCGACCTAGGTCACGGCGAATCACGCCAGCCTCTTCGAGCTGAGTCAGCTGGTAGCTCACGCTGGCGAGCGACTTGAAGCCGCAGGCGTCGGCGATGTCTTGCATCGAGGGGGTGTACCCGTTCGACTCGACGAACTGCTGAATCATCTCGAGGACGGTGCGCTGGCGCACGCTGAGCTTGGAGATCTGTGGGCTGGTCTCGCTCATGGGGTTCCTTTTCTCTTCGCTGTCAGTGGCTCGTGCTGAACTACGTGCAACAACCGAAACTCTATTCGAAAAAGTCGCTAAAACCAAACACATCTTCGAAGAAATTCTGCAGTTCGAGCATTTTCTTCGAAAATATATTTGACAAAATGCATCTTTCGAATATATCTTCGAATTATCTTCGAACCGGGTTCTCCCGGCCGAGAGCCCGGTTCGAGATAACACCTAAGGAGCACAACATGAGCAGCATCACCGCCACTGGAATCGCAACTGGTTTGCCCACCGCACGAAGCACGCGTTTGCGCATGACCACTCGTGGTCGACGGGTTCTCATTGCTCTGATCGTTCTTCCGCTCGTTATCGCGGCCTTCTTCGCAGCGCTCAACGGTGGCCAGGCGGGCGCCTCGAACACGGCGGTTTCCGATTCCTCGACCTACATCACGGTTCACTCGGGCGAGTCGCTCTGGCAGATTGCCGAGCGGGTGGCGCCCTCGGCCGACCCTCGCGATGTCGTTGACGCGCTCGTGAGCTACAACCACCTCTCGGGTGACATTCAGGCCGGTCAGCGCCTGGCAATTCCCGCCGAGTACAAGTAGGCCACGGTCTGTCTCAAAACCAGCACTGTCATACTTGAGGCATGATTCATCGTCGCTACAACAGCTCCGTCACTTTCTGGCCCGGCGGCATCTTCTCGTGGCTCGCACTCGTTTTGGTCGGCGCCTCCCTCGTGCTATTTTGGCTCGCGTTGCAAGTCAATTCAGGTGTGGGGCCGTATCCCAGTCTGATCACCGGAGCACTGGGCATCGCCCTCGGTATCACCATGGCTTTGGCCCGACGAGACATCTCGATTCTGTTGGGCATCCTCGGTGCAATCTCCGGCAGCCTGCTGCTGTTCCTCGTGCTCACCGTGTTCATCACCGGCAACGCCTAAACTTGAGCGTGTGACCACGCTCGACGACCTGCCCATTCGCGACGACCTTCGCGGAAAGAAGCCTTATGGCGCCCCGCAAGCGCACGTGCGCGTCGAACTCAATGTCAACGAAAACACGCACCCCGTTCCCGCGGCTGTCATCGACGACATCATGGCACGCACGCGTGAAGCGCTCACAACGATCAACCGTTACCCCGACCGCGAGTTTACGCAGCTGCGCGAGAGTCTGGCCGGCTATCTCGGCCACGGCCTGACCCCGGCAAACATCTGGGCGGCGAACGGATCCAACGAGGTCATTCAGCAGCTCATGCAGGCGTTCGGAGGGCCAGGCCGGTCGGTTCTTGCCTTTCCGCCTACCTATTCGATGCACTCGATCATCGCCAACGGCACGGGAACACAGTGGCTCACCGCAGCGCGTGACGCCGACTTCCGCATTTCTCCCGAGACGGCCGTAGCTGCCATCAAGGCGAGTAATCCGAGCATCACCTTCTTTTGCACGCCCAACAACCCAACTGGAACCCCTGTCTCGGTCGAGACGATTGCCGCTGCCTATGAGGCAACCGATGGAATCGTCTTTGTCGACGAGGCCTACGCCGAGTTCGCCCCCGAAGGTTCTGGCACGGCACTGAGCCTGCTCGAGGGCCGTCCGCGTCTCATTGTCTCGCGCACCATGAGCAAAGCCTTCGCTTTTGCCGGAGCGCGCGTGGGTTATCTCGCCGCCGACCCGGCTGTGGTTGACGCAATCCGCTTGGTGCGTTTGCCCTACCACCTCAGCGCTCTTACTCAAGCTGCCGCAGTCGGAGCCCTCGCACACGCGCCTGAGATGTTGGCCATGGTCGACGACATCAAGGCCCAGCGAGATCGGCTTGTGATTGAGCTGGCAAACCTCGGCTACCACCCCTACGAGAGCGCCGCGAACTTCGTGCTTTTTGGCAACGTGGCGAACCCGAACGACACGTTTGAGAAGCTCCTGGCGCAGGGCATCATCATCCGTGACATTGGAATTCCTCACCACCTGCGCGTTACCGCGGGCACCGAGGCCGAGACGAGCGAGTTCCTTGCCGCTTTGTCTGAACTGAACGGAACGCTCGCCTAGACTTAAGGCATGGCAAAAGCAAAGCGCGTCGCGACGGTTTCGCGAAAAACCAGCGAATCCACCGTAAAACTCACGCTCAACCTTGACGGTACGGGCGCATCCAAAATCAACACCACGGTTCCGTTCTTTGACCACATGCTGACCGCTTTCGCCAAGCACTCGCTGACTGACCTCACGGTCGAGGCCACGGGCGATACTCACATAGACGTGCACCACACCGTTGAAGACACCGCCATCGTTCTGGGCCAGGCGATTCGCGAGGCTCTGGGCGACAAGTCGGGCATTTCGCGCTTCGGTGACGCACTCGTTCCCCTCGATGAGGCACTGGCGCAGGCTGTTGTCGACATCTCGGGTCGTCCGTTCTTGGTTCACACCGGTGAGCCCGCAGGATTTGAACACCACCTCATCGGTGGTCACTTCACCGGCTCGATGGTTCGTCACGTCTTCGAGGCCATTACGTTCAACGCCGGTCTGACCGTGCACGTCAACGTTCTTGCCGGTCGCGACCCGCACCACATCGCCGAGGCCGAGTTCAAGGCGTTCGCTCGCGCGTTCCGTCAGGCAAAGACCATCGATCCTCTGGTTTCGGGAGTACCCAGCACTAAGGGTGCTCTGTGACCAAACCCCGCGTTGCCGTATTCGACTACGGCATCGGCAACATTCACTCCGCCGTCAAAGCGGTTGAGCTCGCCGGTGCAACGGTCGAACTCACTCGCGACAAGCAAGTGTGCGCCGAGGCCGATGGCTTGCTGGTGCCGGGCGTCGGTGCCTTTGCTGCGGTGATGGAGGCCCTCCAGGGCGCATCCGGTGGCGAGGTTATCGAGCGCCGACTGGCGGGCGGGCGCCCTGTTCTGGGAATCTGCGTGGGAATGCAGGTCATGTTTGAGCGCGGAGTCGAACACGGGCTCGACACCGAAGGCCTGGGCGAGTGGCCCGGCGTTGTGCGCCAACTTGAGGCGCCGATTCTGCCGCACATGGGCTGGAACACCGTTGATGCCCCCTTCGACTCGGTGTTGTTCGAGGGCATTCGTGACGAGCGTTTCTACTTCGTGCACTCCTATGCCGCCTGCGAGTGGAACCTCGACGTCATTGCTCCGTTTCCCGAGCCGCACGTCACCTGGGCGCGCCACGGCGAGCGTTTCGTTGCTGCCGTCGAGAACGGCCCACTCTCGGCCACCCAGTTTCACCCGGAAAAGTCAGGCGAGGCGGGCATCCAGCTGCTTCGTAACTGGCTCGAAACCCTGTAATCACGAGCTCCACCCGAAAACATACCGCTAGAGGAATATATGTCTGCCCCCATTCTTGAGCTGCTGCCCGCCGTTGACGTTGCTGAGGGCAAGGCCGTCCGCCTGACCCAGGGTGAGCTTGGCACTGAGACCAACTACGGCGATCCGGTTGACGCGGCTGCTGACTGGGCGAACCAAGGCGCCGAATGGATTCACCTGGTTGACCTCGACGCCGCGTTCGGTCGCGGCGAGAACCGTGCTCTTCTGCGTCGCGTGATCAACGAAGTTCCCGGAGTAAAGATTGAGCTCAGCGGCGGTATTCGCGATGACGCCAGCCTCGAGTCGGCTCTCGAAAGTGGTGCCACCCGTGTAAATCTCGGCACCGCCGCGCTCGAAGATCCCACCTGGGCAGCTTCGGCCATCGCTCGCTTTGGTGACCAGATTGCCGTCGGCCTCGACGTTCGAGGCGAAACTCTGGCGGCCCGCGGCTGGACCAAAGAGGGCGGAAACCTCTGGGAGGTTCTCGACCGCCTCGAAGAAGCCGGATGCGCCAGGTACGTCGTCACCGACGTTACCCGCGACGGCATGCTCAACGGGCCGAACCTCGACCTGCTCGTGAGCATCACCGAGCGCACCGGCAAGCCGGTTGTCGCATCCGGGGGTATTTCGAGCCTCGATGACCTCATTGCCCTGCGTGAGCTCGTGCCGACCGGAGTTGAGGGGGCCATTGTCGGAAAGGCCTTGTACGCCGGTAAGTTCACGCTCGAGCAGGCCATCACGGTCGCGTATAAGTAGAACCTCGCTGGTCGAATAGCCCCGTAGGGTCGTAGCGAGACCAAGGAGACAATGATGTCAGACGACAAGCACATGTTCGGCTCGAGTGACGCCGCCGATTCAGCCGGACAGCCATGGGCTGGTCGCAGCTTTGAAGCGAATGCATTCGCTGATGACAATGGGTCTGCGCCCCCTGAGTTCCTTGCAGCGATTACGGAGTTTCGCTCGCACGAGTACCTCAGTGATGAGCGTGCTCACGCTCATGCTCACGTGGTTGAGGTCATCACAACCTCACGCTTGTTGGCCCCTCTGATTGCCGAGGCTGGTGACATTGGGCTTACTGGAGAAGGTCACAAAGTCGACAAAACCCAAGAGCTTGCGCTGGTCTATGTGGGCGGTCCTAACGGTGAGAAGACCTTGCCTGTTTTCTCCAACGTCGCATCGATGTACGCGTGGAACCCGGATGCCCGCCCGATCCCTGTAGACGGGCTGCGAGTCGCCGCATCCGTTTTGCACGACGGGGGAGAGATGGTTGTCATTGATCCCGGTTCTGACACCGAGATTGCTCTGCGAGCCAAAACGCTTGAGGCGATGGCCACGGGGCGCGCGTGGGTTCCCAACCAGATTGACCCCGATGTCGTCGCCGCATTCAAGAACTCCGCCGACGGGCAAGCTTTCGTTCGTGGCGTGCGCCTGCTTGCCGGCGACCCCGATGCCCGTGGCATCGAGAACGAACTCGTTGTGCAGATTTCGTTGGTTCCTGATTTGGCCCAAGATCAGGTTGTGCAGCAGGTCGAGGTGCTCTCGAACCGCTGGCTTCAAGCCGATGTCATCGCTGAGCGAGTCACCTCAATGACGGTGCAGGTTATCGCAGCCCGCTAGGCGAGCCTCGGACTAGCCCCAAAACGGGCCGGTGGCTTATAGAGTGAAGGTGAGGCGTCCCGGAATCGGGACATGTGCGGCTTCGTTTAGTGGAGTTCTCGCGTGTTCACAAAAGCCCTGCGTATTGCAGTGATTGTCGCTGCACTTGCCTTCTTCGCATTCCCGCAGGGTTCGGCAACGGCCACCTCGTGGCGAGTGGTCACGATGTACGCCAACTTCGACGGTGGTCGCACCACGACGGTGCGATCAGTTCTGACATCAATCAAGCTGCCGGCCTATGCGGTCGTTCGAAACGGTTACACCTTTACTGGATGGGCAAAAACGGCCTCGGCTCGCGCAACAATTGCAAATCGCGCCACCGTCAAGGTGACCTCCTCGCTCAAGCTCTACGCCACGTGGCGCGAAATTCCACCTGCGGCGCCCTCAGTGACCGGCCACACGGTAGGAACGCTTCTGTGGCATGACGAATTCAGGGCAGTGGCGGGTTCGGGGCCATCGACAGCCGCCTGGACGGCTCGCACATGCGGTTACGCGGCGAGCAACGGCGGCGGAGCCTGCCACAATGCCGAGGAACAGTACTACCTCCCGAGCGCGGTCGCCCAAGACGGCAGCACTGACGGCAATGCGGTCATCACGACGAACCGGATTTCGACTCCGCCGCAGGGGTATACCTGCGGCAACTCCACGTGCAACTTCACGAGTGCGAGGTTTGACACCCAGGGGAAGGTTGCCTTCCAATACGGGTACATAGAGGCCCGTATCCAGATGCCTGCGGGTGGTCGCAACTGGCCGGCGTTCTGGATGGTCGGCGAAAACATCACCCAGGTGGCCTGGCCTCAATCGGGAGAGATCGACATTGCTGAGCAGGGTGGAAACACGCCGAGTCGGAATTCGGGCGCCCTGCACTATTCAACGAACGGCATTGCCAATTCGTGCTGTGGCAATCACACCTACGATGTGGGCGCTTATGTTGGCCCCAACTATTCGGCTGACTTCCACACCTATGGACTGGCGTGGACTCCCAACCGCATCGAGCTCTACGTCGACGGTCTTCGTTTTGTGACGTGGACCTCGAGCACGATTCAGTCGCAGTTCTGGAGCTTCAACCAGCCGTTCTTCGTCATCCTGAACAACGCAATCGGCGGCTTCGGCGGCAACTGGAGCGGCTGGACCCAGAGCCAAATGAAAATCGATTACGTTCGCGCCTGGCAACTCGATGGGCACGGGCAAGTTTTCCTCAGGTAGAAACACTTCACCCCCGACCGTTGGCCGGGGGTGAAGTGTTTGTGCGAGGTTACTTACGAGACCTTGGCAGTTGTCCGTGAGAGGGCAATCACCGATCCGGCCGAGGTTGTGGCCGTAATCTGTCCGCGAATGTACTTGCCAGCGTCAGCCGTACCCAGGAGGTACGTGTTGGCGGTGGCTCCGGCAATCACGGTGCAGCGGTCTGCGGTGACGGGAGCTGTTGCCTTGGCGGTGGCGCCGACCACGGTGCAGCGGTACCACTTGTAAGCCAGCGTCGTGCCGTTACCAGTCCAGTTGCCAGCGGAAACCGTCAGACGGCTCGCCTTCTTGGCCAGACCGGTCACAGCGACGGCTGAGCCGGCCGAGGCCAGTCCGTATCCGTTGATGTTCACGTTGTCGATGTAGTAGATCGCGCTGTTGGCGCCCGCGTTAGTGGAGCCGTCAGGAACTACATCGGCGAAGCCGGGGTAGACGACCATCTTGGTGTACTGCTTGCTTGCGCTCCAGTCGCCAACAGTGGACATGTCCACGCTGAGCGTCTGCCAGCCTGCGGTAGCAACGAATACCTTGATGGCTGCCGAGCCGTCGGAAGCCATGAGCTTCAATTGAACCGGGCTTGCGGTCGGCGAGTAGTAGTCGAAGCTAATCGTCTTGTAGTTCGAGCTCGTGAAGATTTCGCCACTGGTGTTAACCCCACCAGGAGCCTGCACCAGGTTGATACCCGACCACGCGTTGCCAGATCCCTTGTTGAACTCAAGTGCCTTGCCTGCGTGAGCCGAGCTGGCTGCTCCACCAGAGGGAACGACATTGCCCGATCCGGCACCGCCGAATACACCGGCCCACTTGACGTTACTAGCTTCGCCAACGGCCTGAATTCCCAGAGCGTCGTTGTCGTCGAAGGTCAGGAGGTGAGGCTTGTCGCCAACAACTGGGGCTGTTGCGGCGGAGGAGCTGAAGGAAATGTCATCCACCTTGTACAGCTTGCTGACGGTTGCGCCAGTGTCGGTGCAGTTGTTGTCCCAGTAGTCGTGCCCGTTGCCAGCTTTGGCGTTGGCAGGGTCGAATACCAGAGTCATTCGTGCGTAGCTGTACCCCGCTACCAACGAACCCGTCGTGGCGTTGCCGAAGTCGAAGGTAAGGCCGTTGTATGTGCCTGCGCGGGCTGCAGTGACTGTCTTGGTGACAGCGTGTCCACCGTAGAGGTCGGTGATGGTTGCCTGCACGTCAGTTCCGGCATCAGCCGTCCACACGCTTGCAGTGATCGCAGTGTGTCCTGCTGAGATTAGTGAGCGACCATTGGCCAGTGTGACGACCTGAATTCCCGAGTCCTGGCATCCGCCCTCAGCCTTCTGAACCCAGAGAGCGTTGTCGCCGCCGTCTGCCTGAACTACGTAGTTGTGGCCAAGCCAGCCTTCACGGGTAATCCAGTTGGTTTCGCCCGAAATTCCAGGAGCGTTTAGGCCAGAAAGATCCGTAAATGGGGCCCAGAGAACTCCGGCTCCACTTCCTACTGGAGCAAGGCTCGGGTAGTCGGCGGCCGTCGCGCTCGAGTTAAAGTCGACGGTTGTCGTTGTGCCGGCGGCAGTTGCGCTCATGGGAGCGCAAACTACGAGAGCGCCAGCGATTCCTGCGGACGCGAGCAGTGCTACGCGACCAGCAAGGCGCTTGGATATTTGCAACATCCTGTTCCTTTCAATCAACATTGATGAAGTCGCGCGCACACACGATTTCTTCGAATAGTAATTGAAAGCGGTTTCAAGTGAAAGCGATTTCACAAAATAACTTGTCCGTTATCAAATCTTTATAATCGCTTCGCCGACGCCATCAATCGAGAAGACCCGAATGTGGTCAATCGTCATGTGAGCTTGCGCAAGGTCTGGGTCGATGTCTCCGGTGAACCCGCCTCCCATGGCAAGGTTCACAATGACGTAGAACGGGTGGTCGAAAACCCAGTCGCCCTCGGTGACATCCGCGCGGGTCTTGACCGAGTACGCGTGGTCATCGAAAAACCAGGTGACGCGCTCGGGCAGCCACTCGACGGCGAACGTGTGAAACCCCTCGCTCATGTCTACGGGAGGTCGCCACTCGGCGCTACAGCCGTCGTCACCGAAATATGAAGGTCCGTGAAGGGTGGCGACGAGATTGCTCGTATCGCGACCGCGCACCTCGAGGATGTCGATCTCGCCACACTGCGGCCAGGTGTCGGTGTCGAGGTTGTTACCAAGCATCCAGAATGCTGGCCATGTTCCGGCACCGCGCGGAATGTGAACGCGAGCTTCAATTCGGCCGTAAAGCACCTCGACCTTGTTCTTGGTGGTCAGCTTGGCGCTGACCCACTCGGCATTAGTACCGTAATAGGCGGGGTAGCTTTCATCATCGCCGGCGCGCCTCGCTGTAATGACGAGTTCGCCGTTACCGCTGAGGCGAGCTTGCTCGGCCAGGTACCACTCTCGTTCTTGATTGCCCCAGCCAGGGATGCCGGCCTCAGACCCGTCGCCAATGTCGTAATTCCAGTGACGCCCGTCAGGCGCGGCACCGGCTGGCCCATCGAACTCCTCAGACCACAGAAGTCTGAGCGCGCGCTGCATTACGGCTTTCCAGCTGCGAGGGCACGCGAGGTACCGGTGATCGATCCGACTCCGTTCAAGGTAGAGAAGCTTACGTAGTCCACGTAGAAGTCTGCCTTCTGAAGGTCGGGGTCAACATCCCCGGTAAACCAGCCACCAACGGCCATATTCATGATCAGGAACATCGGGCGGTTGAAAACGTACGTGTGGTTGGACCCAACGACCGAAGGCGTGACACTGTGGTACAGCTTTCCGTCGACGTACCACTTGATGCTGTTGCGCAGCCAGTCAACGCGATACACGTGATAACCGGCTGACAGGGGAGCGGTGTTGTAGTAGGTGTTGACGATGCCATCGCCGCCGCTGTAGCCGGGGCCGTGAGCGGTTCCATAGACGTTGTTGGGCAGTGCGCCCTTGGCCTCCATGATGTCAATCTCGCCACAGTTGGGCCACGCGTTGGACAGGATGTCGTTGCCGAGCAGCCAGAAGGCGGGCCACGTTCCGTCGCCGACTGGCATCTTCATTCGAGCTTCAATGCGACCGTATTGGAATGCGATCTTTCCCCGGGTCTGCAGGCGGGCGCTTTCAAATTCGCACACGTTGCCGGTAATGGGGCACGGCTCGGGGATGTCGCCGTCACCGTACGTGACGCGCTTCGCGCGAATCATCAGCGCTCCACCACCGTTGTAGGTCGCGTTATATGTCGTATAGGCCTGGTGCTCGTTGTTACCCCAGCCGCCTCCACCGAGGTCGTAGTTGAAAACCGCACTCGGGGGGAGCGTGCCCGGGCGACCTGTGAAATCCACTTTCCACTTCAGGCGTGCCGTGGGCGCAGTGGCGGCAACGGGAGCTACAGCCGCGGGAGCGACGCCAGCACGTGCGGCGGAAGCGCTGGTGAGACCCAGTGAAGATCCGGCCGTGGAGAACGCCAGAGCGCTCGTAATACCAATCGCTGAGATTGCTTTGACGAGGGTGTGCTTTTTCACAGTGGCTCCGTTCGGTGGCCGATCGGGTCTCGAAGCGAATATAACGATTCGATAACGAGACGAGATTTTTTGGTTTTTTTAGTTTTGCATGAAACCGCTTTCACGCACAATGGTAAAACCGTGAAACCGATTTCACGAAAACAGTTCAAAATCCGTCCGGTTGAGTGTTGACGCACATCAGCACTCAACCGGACAGCTAACTGGAGCTAAAAATGAAATTGTCAAAGATGACTCGCCTCGCAGTATTCGGTGCGACCGTAGCTGCTCTCGCTTTCGGAGCAGTCACTCCCGCGCAGGCAGCCACGACCACGGTAACCATTTGGTCTTACGGAAATGTGATTGAGCCCTGGGCCATCACCGAGTACCAGCGCCTCCACCCAGACATTCGCATCAGCGTGAAGAAGAACACGCTTGATGCTCACCACCAGTCGTTGATCACGGCCTTCCGCGCCAACACGACCCCCGACGTTGCCGCCATCGAGGTTTCATACTCGGGTTTCTTCAAGGCCTACCCTCGTTACTTCTCCGACATGTCGGGTCTTCTCAACCAGAGTGACTACCTCGACTGGCGTTGGAACCAAGGTGTAGCCACGGGCGGAAAACTGATCGGCCTGCCCACCGACGTAGGTGGCCTCCAGGTTGCCTACCGCACCGACTTGTTCCGCGCGCATGGCCTGCCCACCTCACGCGCTGCCGTGTCGGCACTGTGGTCCTCCGGATGGAGCGCCTTTATCAACACGGGTAAGACCTATGTCTCTCACTTGAGCACGGCTGAGAAAACCAGTTGTCGCGTGAAAAAGGTCTGCTACGGATTCATTGATAACGCTGGAACCATGTATCCGGCCATTCTCAACCAAGGCAGCAAGAAGTACTACGAAACGAACGGCAGCCTGATTTATGACACGAACGCCTCGGTGCGAACGGCGTTCACAACGACGGCGACAGCCATGACTTCGGGAATTAGCACCCGCATCAACCAGTTCACCAGCGACTGGAACGCCGGAATGACCAAGGGAATCTTCGCAGTTGTTCTCGCTCCGGCTTGGATGCTCGATTACATCAAGCAACAGGCTGGCTCGACTCGCGGCAAATGGGACATCGCCAGCCTTCCCGGTGGCGGTGGAAACCTTGGCGGAAGCCAACTCAGCGTTCCCGCGGCCGCCAAGCACGCCGTTGCCGCCAAGGCCTTCGTGAAGTGGTACCTGTCACCGGCGATTCAGCTGCAGATCTTCAAGAGGTACGGTTTGTTCCCCTCGGCCAAGTCGCTGTACACGCAGTCAGCTCTGACCGGATACAAGGACACGTTCTTCAGCAGTGCACCTGTGGGCCAGATTTATGTGACCGGCGTGCAGCGCCTGCGCCCGATTTATGAAGGTAAGAACCAGCGGGCCATCGACAACTACTTCGGACAATCGCTTGCCAAGGTCGCTCTCGGAAAGATGACCGCATCCCAAGCCTGGTCCGATGCCCTTTCAAACATTCGACACAACATCACGAACTAGGCGATCACGATGTCACAGGCGACAGTTGAACAGGTAAAGCCGGTACCGCCCGGCCGGAGCCCGAACGTCTTCAAGACGACCACGCCGCAGCAACGCAAGTTGCGCAAGCAGCGTAAGCAATCTGAAGACGCGGGAATCCGCGCACTGAATGCCAAGTGGGGCTACCTGTTCATCGCGCCGTTCTTTGTGATGTTCTTGATTTTCGGCCTCGCCCCCGTGATCTACTCGATTTTTATCGCGTTCTTCAACTGGGACCCGCTGGCTGACACTCAAGAGTGGTACGGCCTCAAGAACTTCGAACTCCTTCTCACGGATGACCAGTTCTGGGTCGCGCTGAGAAACACCTTCAGCATTTGGTTCTTCTCCACCTTCCCGCAGCTGCTCATGGCTCTGGGGCTTGCCGCGATTTTGAAGAACAGGTTTCTGAAGGGCTCGACGTTCTGGCGGACCATGCTTCTCGTGCCGAACATCACGGCCGTCTTGGCGATCGCCATTGTGTTCGGGCAGCTGTTTGGCCGTGACTTCGGTCTCGTGAACTTGGTGTTGTCGTGGTTCGGCGTTACCCAGCACATCGACTGGGTCGCGCATCCGCTGACCAGTCACATCGCGATTGCCACCATGATCACGTGGCGCTGGTTGGGGTACAACACCCTGATCTGTCTGGCCGCGATGCTTTCCATTCCGCAATACCTGTACGAATCGGCCGACCTCGACGGCGCCTCCAAGTGGCAGCAGTTCCGTTACGTGACGATGCCGCAGATGAAGAACACCATCGTTTTCGTGCTCATCGTGGCGACAATCGGTGGTCTCCAGGTCTTCGCTGAGCCTCTGATTCTCGGTGGAAACATGAGCGGTGGTGACAGCCGACAGTTCTCGACTCTGACGCTTTTCTTGTACGAGCAGGCCTTTGTGAATAACCGCTGGGGCTACGCCGCGGCAATCGGAATTCTGATCACGGTCATCGTGCTCATCGTTTCGGGCATCAACTTCCTCATCACTCGACGGATTGCGAGCGAAGACAACTAATGACGACAACACAAATTGCTCCCGAGACGCCGGTCGCTCGGGCCACCGCTCACGGCGTGAAAATCAGTCGCCGCAAGCCCAAGTGGCAGCGCGTTTCACCCGTTTCCTACATCATCCTGGGGTTTGTCACGTTCATTTCGGTCTTCCCCTTCTACTGGATGATCGTGGTTGCCTCGAACGGAAACGAGGAAGTCTCGAAAGAGGTGCCCACGCTGATCATCGGGCCGCGTCTGTTTGAACTTCTCGGGCACGTTTTCGATGCCAACCCTCTGTTCGGTCTGTCGATGTGGAACACGTTCTTTGTGGGAACGCTCGTCGCAGCCGCCCAGGTGCTCTTCTGCTCGATCGCTGGTTTCGCGTTCGCCAAGCTCAACTTCAAGGGCCGCAAGCTCATGGTGCTCTTTGTGGTCGCAACCATGATGCTTCCGAGTCAGCTGGGAATCATCCCGCTGTATATGTTGATGGCCAACTTTGGTTGGGTGAACACGCTGACGGCTCTGATTGTGCCCGCCCTCGTCACGGCTTTTGGCGTGTTCTGGATGCGCCAGATCATCGACGCCCAGGTGCCGAACGAACTTCTAGAGGCGGCCAGCATCGACGGCGCCGGGGTTGTACGCATTTACTGGCGCGTGGTCGTGCCTCTCATTGCACAGAGCGGATTCGTGCTCGGTCTGTTCAGCTTCTTGGCCGCGTGGAACGACTTCCTCTGGCCCATGCTCGTGTTGAACGACCCCGAGCAGTTCACGGTTCAGGTTGCGGTCAACCAGTTGCAGAGCGCCTACACGATCGACTACGCCCTCAACCTCGGTGGTGCCTTCCTCGCGACTGCACCGCTGCTCGTTCTGTTTATTTTCGTCGGCCGTCGCTTGGTAAGTGGCGTCATGGATGGAGCGGTGAAGGGCTAATCATGAACTTTCCAAAGGACTTCATCTGGGGCACTGCAGCCTCGAGCTACCAGATCGAGGGCGCGGCGCACAGTGACGGCCGCGGCCCAAGCATCTGGGACACCTTTGCCGCAACGCCGGGCAAGGTCGTCAACGGTGAAAATGGTGACGTCGCCTGCGACCACTACAACCGGTATCCCGAAGACGTCCAGCTCATGAAAGACATGGGCACCAGCGCCTATCGCTTCTCCTTCGCCTGGCCACGCATGTTTCCTGAGGGCGATAAGCGCCGAGAAGATCGCGGATTCGACTTCTACTCGCGTCTGATTGACGAGTTGCTTGCTCAGGGCATCACCCCGGTTCCTACGGTGTATCACTGGGATTTACCGCAGGCTCTGCAAGACAAGGGTGGCTGGGCAAACCGCGACACCGCCTACCGCTTCGCTGAGTTTGCGGGCAATCTCATGGAGGCCTACTCCGACCGCGTCGATAAGTGGATCACCATGAATGAACCGTGGTGTGTCACATGGCTCGGCTACATGTCGGGTGTGCACGCACCCGGTGTGAAAGATCTCGACCAGGCCATTGCGGCAGCACATCACACCGCGTTGGCACATGCCGAAGGTGTTCGGGCAATGCGCGCGATCGACCCCACCGCGCTCATCGGTCAGACGCTGAACATGACGAACTACATCGTCTCTGACCCGAACGACCCTGATCTCAATGAGCTTGCGCGCCTGCAAGATTCGCACATCAACCGTTGGTGGATCGAGGCCGAGCTCACGGGCTACTACCCCGAGAACCTGGTCGATTACTACGGCAGTCGTCTCGATCGCGTGCTCATGCCCGGAGATGAGAACTTACTCAAGATTGACACCGACTTCCTCGGTGTGAACTACTACTCCGACTCATTCCTGGGCAAGCCCGGGCCGAACGACAAAGCGGCGATGGATGGCGGTCCGCATCCGTTCCCGCAGCGCGCGAGTGGGAAAGTTCCTGAGCCCACCACAGACATGGGCTGGCCGGTCACTCCCGAGGGACTCAAGAACCTGCTTCTTCGAATCAACCGTGACTACCCGAGCTACCAGAGCATTGCCATCACAGAAAACGGCGCGGCGTACGACTATCCCGTCGAAGACGGCGAAGTGCGCGACTATAGAAGGGTTGAATACCTGTTGGCTCACATCGAGCAAATCGGGGAGGCCATCAATGCAGGCTCGAAAGTCGACTCCTACTTTGCCTGGTCGCTCCTCGATAACTACGAGTGGGCCGAGGGGTACCAAAAACGATTCGGTTTGGTTCATGTCGACTTCGAAACACTGGAGCGCATTCCCAAGCTGAGCTCAAAAATCTACCGCCAGGTCATCGCTGCGAACGGACTGGTAGACAAGCACTTCCTCGCCAACGTAAAGGTATGAATAAAAATGGCTATTCAGACGAAAGACCGTCCCACTTACTCCGAGCTTGCAAAAGTCGCCGGTGTGAGTCAGGCGACGGTTTCTCGCGTCTTGAATGGTGACGAGCGCGTTCGGCCCGACCGCATCGAAGCGGTAAATCGTGCCGTGCGCAAGCTGGGATACAAGAAGAATCGTGCTGCCGCGGCCTTGGCATCGGGTCGCACCGGTCTGATCGCAGTGGTTATCGACGACGATCTGTCGGTGTTTTCCGACCCCTTCTGGGGTGCGGTCACCACCGGTATCAGCAAGGTGCTCATGAAAAACGACATGCAGACGCTTCTGCTGGTCGCCCCTCTCAACCGACTCGATAGCCCGGTGTCGCACTACCTACAGCGCGGCGAGGTTGACGGCGCTATTTTCCTGCAGCTCAAGCAGGATGCCCTCATTTCCAGCCTCGATGAGCAGGGTCTCCCTCTCGTCGTTGTCGGCACCCCGCACACTTCTCGGCCTTTCCCCTTCGTCGACTCCGACAATGCCAGCGGTGCCTACCGAGCGATTGAACACTTTAACTCCAAAGGGCGTAAAACGGTCGCAATGATCACCGGTGAGCTCAGCAACACGGCTGCCGAACAGCGCCTCGAGGGCTATCTGGCTGCCATTAACCGCTTCGGACTCAAGTCTTCCAAGACACTCGTCAAAAACGGCGATTGGTCTCGTGAATCTGGTTACCGGCACATGAAGGCCATTCTCAAGGCCAACCCGAACGTCGATGCTGTGTTCTGTTCGAATGACGCGATGGCACTCGGAGCGATGACGGCCATCGAGCAGGCCGGCAAGAGTATTCCCGAAGACGTTGCCGTTATCGGATTCGACGACTCGGCTCTTGCGAAGAACGCCCATCCGGCGCTGACCAGCGTCAAGCAGGACATCATCGGTCTGGGCGAAGAGACAGCCAACCTCATTCTTGCCCGCATCAACGGCGAGGAAGTTCACTCTGAGATTTTGGGATGCAAACTCGTGATTCGAG
>JAHEGZ010000054.1 GCA_024644865.1 Aurantimicrobium sp. | reverse complement strand
GATTCGTTCGGACTGTGGGCACGAGTATCTGGGTCTTCGATACCCGTGACAAGTACCACGGCCGAGGGAAACTCGGCCACAAAGTCAGCGATAAAGGGAATCGATCCACCCACGCCGATGTCAACTGGCTCGACGCCCCAGGCGGCAGCCATTGACTCCTTGATGCGGCGCACGACCTCGTGCGTCGGCTCCATTTTGAAGGCCGAGCCTGTTCCCACGATTTCTACCGAAACGTCAGCTCCGAGGGGAGGGTCTGTCACAAGAAAGTCGGCCAGAATCTGGGCTGCATCCTGCGCATCCTGCCCCGGCGCAACGCGCAAACTCACCATCGCACTGGCTTCAGGCAGGAGCGTGTTGCTGCTGGCTGCCGTTGCTGGAGCGTCGAGGCCAATAACCGTGATGCTGGGCTGGTTCCATATTCGGTCCAGAAAGTTGCCGTGCCCGATAGCTGCGACCGATTCAAGCAGGCCAGATTCCGCTCGGAGTGTTTCTTCGCTGTAGTCAGGCACCGTTGCCGGACTGCTGTGTAGCCCTGGAACCGCCACCGAGCCGTCTTCGCCATGCAGACGACCGAGGATGCGCACGAGGGGAATCATGGCGTCAGGCACCGCTCCCCCGAACATGCCCGAGTGCAGCGCGTGGTCGAGAGTGCGCACGGTGACCTTGATGGTTGCATTGCCGCGGAGACTGACCGTCAATGCGGGAATCTCCGTGGTCCAGTTTCCGGAGTCAGCGACGACAATCACATCCGCTTCCAACAGTTCGCGCTGGTCGTGCAAGAGGTTTTCGAACGACGGCGACCCATACTCTTCTTCACCCTCGATGAAAAGAACCAAGCCGAGCGGGGTGTTTGGGTCGACCGCAAACAAGGCCTCGATGGCTGCCAGGTGCGAAATCACACCGGCTTTGTCGTCAGCGACACCGCGACCGTAAAGACGATCGCCCTTCTGCGTGGGCGCAAACGGAGGTGTCTGCCAGACGCTCTCGTCTCCCGGAGGCTGAACATCGTGGTGGGCGTATAGCAAAACTGTGGGGGCGCCGTTCCGGGCATTGCGCCTAGCAATGACCGCGGGTTGCCCGAGCTCATCCGTTTCACCGATTCGTGCGCGCACAATGTTCACACCCGCGTCAAACACACCAAGTGCCGAAGCCGCGTCGGACACGAACTGGGCACTGCGCTGAACTTGCGTTTGGTCGAAGCTCGGCCACGAGACGGATTCGATTCGAGCAAGTTCTTCGAGCGAATGTCGATAGCGCGGCAACAGGCCGCCTACGACTTCACGGATGCGGTCAATGCTGGTGGCTTCGGAATGTGCCGAGGAATCAACGCTCATGCCGCTAATCTTAGGTTCGCAACGCGAAAGTAAAGGAACTTCGTTCATGGCCGCTGGCAAGGAATCTGCAAACAACGCATCCACCCCTGAAGCAACCACTCCGGTTGTTGGAAAGGGCCAGGCAACTCCCCGCCGCAAGGATCGCGAAGCTGCGAATAAGCGACCGCTCGTTCCGACCGATCGCAAACTTGCTCGTGAACAGTCACGCGCAGCTGCCACGGAAGCGCGCAACCGTGCCCGCATCGGATTAGCCGCCGGCGAAGAGCGTTACCTTCCCGCTCGCGACCGTGGCCCGCAACGTAAGTTCGCTCGCGACTATGTAGACGCGCGCTACAGCATTGGCGAGCTGCTCGTTCCGTTCATGATTTTGGTCATTGTTTTCTCTTTCATTCGGTCGGCAGAGAGCCTCTCGGTTTACGTGATGTGGGCATTCATCGCCCTGGTCTTCATTGACTCCATGTTCCTCATGGTTGGGTTGCGCCGCCGTCTCGAGGCCAAGTTTGGCAAGGGATCCATGGAACGCGGCGTGCGCTGGTACGCAATTATGCGTGGAGTCCAAATGCGCGTGATGCGCATGCCCAAGCCGCAGGTAGGACGCCGACAGTACCCCAGCTAGGAGCGGCGAGCTCGCTGCGGCGAGAGGACTACGCGCTCAGTCCGCGGTTTATCTGACGAGCCCAGCCGGGGCCCCAGTACACGAAAGCGCTATATCCCTGAACCAAAGTTGCGCCCGCCTCGAGCCGCAGGCGAACATCGTCGGGGGTCTCTACTCCCCCGACCGAGATGACGGCAAAGCCCTCCGGTGCGTCTTTGACAATTACGCTGAGGACCTCGATAGCGCGCTGCTTCAAAGGACGACCTGAGAGCCCACCCGCTCCGATGGATTCCACTGCGGAAGCCGGGGTCGCCAGACCGTCGCGCGACAGCGTCGTGTTGGTGGCAATTATTCCGGCCAGACCCAGGTCAACGGCGAGTTTGGTGACTTTTGTAATCTCAGCATCGCTGAGATCAGGTGCAATTTTCACCAAGAGTGGCGTTGCACCCACGGCATCTTTCACCGCGCTAAGCAACGGTCTCAGCTGATCGATTTCTTGAAGACCACGAAGACCGGGGGTGTTCGGAGAGCTGACATTCACCGCGACATAGTCGGCAAGGTGAGCAATGAGTTTGGCGCTGGTGACGTAGTCATCGAGGGCATTCTCGACCTCGACCACTCGACTCTTGCCGATGTTGACACCAATGACCGTCCTGTGCTTCCAGCGACGAATCTTCTCGAGTCGAGACACAGCTGAAGCGGCACCGCCGTTGTTGAATCCCATGCGGTTGATGAGTGCGTAGTCTGCAACAAGCCGGAACAGGCGAGGACGGGGATTCCCCGGTTGCGGGATGGCCGTCAGCGTGCCGACTTCAACATGCCCGAATCCGAGGTTAGCCAAACCGCGCATGTAGCGGGCATCCTTGTCGAAGCCTGCGGCCAGACCGAACGGAGTGTCGAAATGCAGACCCAAAGCGTTGACCGAAACATCTCGGCGAGGCGCACAGACGCTACGCACGATGTCGCCGACGACTGGCCATCCGCACACGCGAATGACAGCAGCCCCGAGGTGGTGTGCCGTTTCAGGATCGAACCGCCGAAGGATGAAGCGAAAAGCCGCGCTATACAGAGCGGGCGGGCGGGCTTGGGTCGACACTTACTCTCCGGCGGCTTCGTGGTCGGCGCGCAGAACGCTGATGGCCGCCTCGAAATCAGAAAGCGACTCAAAGGCTTGGTACACGCTGGCGAAACGCAGATAAGCAACCTCGTCGAGCTCGCGAAGAGGAGCGAGAATCGAAAGTCCGATCTCGTTGGCCTCAATCTGTGACGCACCAGTGGCACGAATCGCCTCTTCTACCTTCTGCGCGAGTACGGCGAGGTCGGCGTCGGTGACCGGGCGCCCCTGACACGCCTTGCGAACGCCGGCGACGACCTTTTCGCGAGAAAACGGCTCAACAACGCCCGAGCGCTTGATCACGCTCAAACTCGCCGTTTCCATGGTGCTAAAGCGACCCCCGCACTCGGGGCACTGGCGACGACGACGAATCGAAAGTCCGTCATCGGAGGTGCGTGAGTCAATCACGCGAGAGTCAGGGTGTCGACAGAACGGGCAATACATGGATGCGCCTACTTCTCAGTCTCAAAACGGATAGCGACGGCATCGCCGTGCGCCGGAAGGTCTTCGTTGGCAGCCAGTGCCTGAAGCCCGAGGCTGACCTCGAGTAGGGCATCCTTGGAGTATTGAACGACCTGCTGAGCGCGCAGGAAGGTGTGCGCTCCGAGGCCCGATGAAAAAGCTGAGTGGCCACCGGTCGGCAGTACGTGATTCGAACCTGCGCTGTAGTCACCCAAACTCACCGGCGAGTAATCGCCGACAAAAATTGCGCCGGCATTCACCAACACGGGAAGAATGCGCTCGTTCTCAGCGGTCTGAATTTCGAGGTGCTCCGGACCATAAGCGTTTGAGAAGTCGACAGCCACGTCGATGTCGTCGACAATGACAAGTGCAGACTGTGCACCCCGAAGTGCGACCGACACACGCTCGGCGTGAGCTGTGGTCTCAACCTGAGTGACCAGCTCGCGACTCACTGCGTCGACCAACCCAGCAGAATCGGTCACCAGTATCGAAGAAGCCAGCTCGTCATGCTCGGCCTGGCTGATCAGGTCGGCGGCAACGAACGCGGCGTTGGCGCCCTCGTCAGCAATGACCAAGATTTCAGTGGGGCCGGCCTCGGAATCAATGCCCACGTGTGAGCGCACATAGCGCTTGGCGGCGGCCACGTAACGGTTTCCCGGCCCGGTAATGACACTCACCGGCTCGAGTTCCAGTTCGTCAACACCGTACGCCAGGGCGCCGATAGCGCTGGCACCTCCCATGGCGTAAACCTCGGATACGCCCAATAATTCGGCGGCGGCCAAAATCGTGGGGTGCACTCGTCCGGCAAAAGCCTGCTGTGGCGGTGAAACAAGCGCGATGGATGCAACTCCGGCGACCTGTGCTGGAACCACGTTCATTACAACGCTCGACGGGTAGACAGCCTTGCCGCCGGGCACGTAAAGCCCGACCCGCTCAACCGGAAGCCAGCGCTGAACAACCCGAGCGCCGTCGGCAAACGTCGTTACCGCCTCCGAGGGAATCTGAACCGCTGAAGCTTTGCGAACGCGCTCAATGGCACTCTCAAGTGCTTCTCGAACTTTCGGGTCAAGCCCAGCAAGGGCCTCGACGAAGTGTTCTCGGGGAACCCGAATGGCGTGACCGGTCACCCGATCGAATTCGTCGGCGTGACGCCGAAGCGCCTTCTCGCCGTCGCGACGAACCTCGTCAACGAGGTCGCGGGCGGCAGCGTGAGCCGACTCAGAGTCGCCCGTGTGACGCGGAATGAGCCCGAGCATTTCCGCGCGAGAGGGGCGTTGACCACGCAGGTCCAGAACTCGCATCATGATGCCTCAAGTCTATTGGTCGGCTAGACCAGCGAGCCCGGACCGAGCAGCGATTTGAGCTCGCCGTACAGGTCGGAGGTGATCCGCACGCGCGTCGGTAGCTCAAAGACCCGTGCGACTGTTCCTCGCGTGAGTCGAAGGCGCACTTCGGTATCACCGGGATATCGGCGCAGAATCTCATCCAGAGACGCAACGATGTCTGCCGAGGCACGTTGCTCGGGCACCTGGAGGGTCAGGGGTCCGGTATTGGTCGACGCCGAGCCCAAATCGGGCACTCGAAGCTCATGCGCGTGCAGTGAGACGCCGTCGTCGCGCTTGGTTACTCTGCCACGAATGGTGACGACCTGGTCGTTAGACAAGAACTCGCCAAATTCGAGGTAGGCCTTGCCCAAGAACATGATCGACATCTCGCCGCTGAAATCTTGAATGGTCACCCGACCGTACGGGTTGCCCGAGTTTTTTGCGACCCGGCGCTCAACCTCGGTCAGCAGACCGGCAACTGTGACCGTCTCGCCATCGCGCACGTCTTCTGACGTGGTCAGGTCGAGAATGTTGGTCGACGCAAATTTTGCGAGCTGTGACTCCAGCCCGGCAAGCGGGTGGTCTGACACGTACAGCCCGAGCATTTCTCGCTCAAAGGCAAGTTTGTCGCGTTTGGTCCACTCGGGACGCTCGGGTACGGCGTCCTCATGGTCGTCAAACTCAAAGATGTCCGCAAAAAGATCGACCATTCCCTGGGCCTCGTTACGTTTGAGACTGACGGCAGACTCAATAGCGTCTTCGTGAATCTCGACCAACGCACGGCGTGTGTTACCCATGGAATCGAAAGCGCCCGCCTTGATGAGTGAATCGACGGTCTTCTTGTTTGCCACCTGCATCGGCACTTTTTTGAGGAAGTCGTGGAAGGTGGTGAACTTACCCGACTGCGTTCGCGCAGCCTTGATGCCCTCAACAACGTTGGCACCTACGTTTCGAATGGCACCGAGACCGAACCGAATGTCTTGACCGACGGCAGAAAAGACGCCGTCTGACTCGTTGACATCGGGCGGAAG
>JAHEGZ010000045.1 GCA_024644865.1 Aurantimicrobium sp. | reverse complement strand
TCACCATGGAGTCGGGAGACCGGCGCCGGGCCGACTCCCCCCTTGTGCAGAGCATCGAGTACACCGACGAACTCGTCGACACGGGGACGCGATTGGCAGCGTCATTCCTGGCGCCCACATCTGAGTTCATTCTGCAAGCAATCAGGGAATCATCCTCCTACCCAGAGCTCCAGGAGAAGCTTCTCGAGGTAGCGAAGGTGGGAGGGCCAGTCGAGCTCATCGAGATGCTTGAGCGGTTGCTGGTAATGGCCGATCTTGCGGGTCGCAACGGGGCCCAGACCGATGCCTGAGGGGTATGCCTCCCCGGAGCCGAGCAGGTTCGATGAAGCGAACGACTGGTTCCTGAAGCGCACGGTCGTCTCTGACGATGACCGCGCAAGCATCCCGCACGACAAGCGCCAGCGTGCGTTCTGGCTCGCCGGTGTGCAGTCGCTCGAGATGGTGCAAGCGGTCAGGGACTCGCTCGACAAGGCCATCTCAGGGGACGTGAAGTTCCACGATTGGCAGAAGGAATGGGGGCCGAAGTTCGCTGAGCTATTCGGGCAGCCCAAGCCATTCTGGCTGGAGACCGTGTGGCGAAACGCGGTGCAGTCCTCGTTCAACGCGGGACGCTACGCGCAGCTCACCGATCCGCTCATCATGAAGCTGCGCCCCTACTGGCGCTTCGATGCGATCGACGACCAGAGGACTACCCCTCTCTGCAACTTCCTCGACAACAGCATCGTCGCCGCCGATGACCCGTGGTGGGATACGCACTTCCCTCCGCTGCATCATCGCTGCCGGTCGCTCGTCGTCTCGCTGCGCCTGAAGGAAGCGCTTGCCCGTGGCATCACTGGCCCCCCCGAGTCGGACCACAAGGACCACCAGGTGAAGGATGGTTGGGGGCACGCACCCAAACCCGGGAAGGACGTCTGGAAGCCAACGGTGCGCAAGCCTGGCGAGAAGTCCGGTCTCGACGCTGACCTGGTGAAGGTCCTGGCTGGAGACGTGAAGGGTAACGCGAGGATACTGGGGGAACCTCACCCCATCGCCCCAAAGAAGCCCAAGCCGACAGCCGAGGATATCAAGGCGCGCATCGAAGCGCTTCCCCGGGTTCCGCCGGTCGCATCTACCACCCCGAAGCCAAAGGGCTACGATGCGGAAGCGGCGCGCGTGAAGGAGGCTGCATCAGCTGCCCAGCGGGAGGCCGTGAGCGAGTATTCCGGCAACGACTACCAATCGATCGCCGATGCGCTCATTCTCGACGAAACGTCCTGGACGGAGGCCTATGGGGAGTTCCTCTCTGACCCCGGGCAGGTCTACCGGAAGAACCGCACCATGGCGGCCGACATTCAGCGTCTCATCGTCGGAGAAGGTGGCTCACTGTCGACACCGAAGCGCCTCTACCGGGGGATCTCGTTGGATGGCCCTGAGGACGTGGCGGGTTTCCTTGACAGTGATTCCGTCGTCTCAAGGAAACCGGCGTCCACCTCGCGCAGTTCGGTGACGGCCCGCAACTTCTCGTCTGACGGAAAGTTCGGGGTGCTCTTCGTCATCGAGAACACCTCCACCGGGATGACCATTCCGATCTCGGAACTGTCTTCTCTGGGGGACATTGAAAGCGAGCTCCTTGTGGGAGCCGGCAAGGTCTACCGCGTGACGAAGCGCGAGTGGTTCACCGAGCAGAACGGAGTCACCACTCTCGTGGTCCACCTGAGGGAAGATGGGAAGCTGGTGCCTGGTCCTGGGGCACCGAGACTGGACGCCTCCTAGCGGCTCTCGCGCCAGAAGCGAGCGCGCCGGCCATCCGTGAGCGTGCCGGAAGAACCGCACTTCAGACGACTGAACTGTAGCGGGTCGGCTCCGGCCATCTCCTTGAGGAGCTCAGCGCCGCGGGTGCGCGTGATCGCCTCGCCCTCGTAGACGACCACTCCACCGAACTCGATGCGAACCACGTCGGGCAACATGCTGGGAGCGTAGCACGTCCGGTGAATCCGGCGCAGGGAAGCGGCGTGCTGTAGCCATGTCCGCATGGGTCAATCAGCAAGCTGGAAGCTCTCGGTGGCTCCTCGGACCCTTGCGGGTACGCAGGGGGACGACGAGGAGGTCACGGTCTCGATTGAGGACGCCATCGGGAAGAGCTGGGACGGCGAAGGAGCTACCGCGAAGGAGCTCCGGAAGCTTCTTCCGTCGACGGCCAAGCGCATCTCCGTGGACCTGATGAGTGGCGGAGGAAGCGCAGTTGAAGGCCTTCAGATCTACAACGTCCTGAAGGAGCACCCCGCACACGTCACGGTCAACATCGGGGCCTATGCGGCTTCGGCAGCCACGGTCATCGCCATGGCGGGAGACGATGTGACTATCGCCCCCAATGGAATCTTCATGGTGCATGGCGCTCGTAGCCTGGTCTCCGGAACGTCGGATGACTTGCGCAAGGAAGCTGACGTCCTGGACATGATCACAGGGCAGGCGATCGATCTCTACTCGGAGAAGTCCCACCTAGGGCGCGAGAAGATCGCCGAGATCGTCAAGGCTGAAACCTACATGACGGCGAAGGAAGCGCTAGCGAACGGATTCGTAGACCGCATCCGGACGCAGAAGGCGGACGTGAAGCAGTTCGCGAGCCTGACTGCATCGATGTGCACCAGGGAACTGCCTGCCTCCGTGCGGGAGCACTTCGAGGCCGAAGCGCAACAATCTCACGCTGCCGAAGAGCAGCAGAAGGAAACGAATATGAACGATCTGACGAAGACGCTGCTGGCAGCGGCCGGCGTGACGGACGAGGCGGGGCTCGCGCAGCGAGTCACCCACCTCCTGAAGCTGGAGTCGACCATTGGGGCAGCGAGCGCGGAGGAGGCTGTGGGCATCGCGCTCGCATGGAAGTCCTCGCACGAGGCACTGCCGAAGCTCCAGGGAGAACTCGCCCAGCTCAAGGCCGATGCCGAGGGGCGAGAGCTCGACGCGGCGCTGGCGAAGGCGCGCGACGAGAAACGGGTCACTCCTGCCCTGGAAGCCCAGGTGCGCGAGCAGCTCAAGAGCGGAGACATGACCCTCAAGGGTGCTCAGGCAATGCTAGCTGCGCTAGCGCCCATTCCGGCGCTAGACGCTGGCAGGAGCCAGAGTGAACCAGGTGCAACCGCTGCGGTGACGCAGCTCAACGGGAAGACGTTCGCACAGCTCTCCGGGGCCGAGCGGGCAGCGCTTCGAAAGCAAGACCCGACGCTCTACGACGAGCTGAAGAAGGCAGGTAACTAATGGCCATCACTACGAAGAACCTCCAGGGCTTCGACGTTCAGGTTCTGGAAGACATGGTACAGGGCGAGTTCGCCCAGAAGAACGCGTTCATGGGCTCCCTGCTCGTCTCGTCGGGAGCGGTAGAGGTGAACGGGGCAATGCCTGGGGCTCCCGGTCTCAAGGTTGGCACGAAGGTCACGGTCCCGTACTTCGGAACCATGGGTGACTTCGCGGCCAATGCAGACGGTAGCGCTGCCACGCCGCAGACTATCGCGAGCATCATCGAAGAGGCGACGGTCGCCCGTGCTTCGCTGGCGTTCGAGGTGTCTGCCTGGGCACAGAACAATGGTCCGATGGGCGGGGACCCGTACCAGGAGCAAGTGCGCCAGATCAAGCTGGCCGCCACTCGGTACATGGACAAGTCGATCATCGACTCGTGCGCCGGCTCGCCACTCGTCCACGATGTCTACAACTCCGGAACCCCTGCCTACTTCACGTGGGACGGCTTCTCTGATGCCCTTTCGAAGTTCGGTGACGAGGAGGACGGAGTGGTTGCCATGGTGACCCACTCCAAGACGAAGAACGACCTTCGCAAGATGAAGGACACGACCGGCCGGCCTCTCCTAGTGGAGGCCATGGCACAGGGCGAGTTCACCCGGTTCATGGGCGTCCCGCTCATCGTCTCTGACCGAGCTCCGCTCACTGGTTCCACCATGGGGACCGTGACCTCGGCTGGGACTACCCCGCCCGTGGCTACGCTCACTGGTACCCCGCTGGGGGCCTGGAACCTGCGCCTCAAGTGCACCGTGGGAGGCGCCCATGGTACCGCGCAGGTCCAGTTCTCGACCGATGGTGGCGTCACATGGTCGGCAAACATCGCGACTGTCTCCGCAGCGACGGTCATCCCGCTCATTGACACGGCCGTCGATTCCCTTGTTGGGGTCAATGGCAAGAGTGGCGTCTCGGTGGCGTTCGCTGCTGGCACCTTCAACGTGGACAACACCTGGTCGTCCAACGCAAACCTGAAGGTGACCACCATGGCTCTTCAGCGCGGGGCTGCGGCGTTCTGGTTCGCTAACGAGCTTCTGTCTCTCCAGACGGACCGGGACATTCTGGCCGACACCACGGTCGGGGCGATGCACCTCTACCATGCGGCCCACCGGTACCGTCGCCGTCGCGGCGGAAGCAAACCTGGCGTCCTGCGGTACTGCCACAACGTCGGGGGCTACGTAGGCTAATGGGAATGCTCCTCAACCGTAGGCGGGCCAGCGTAGGAGCTGCGCCCGTCTCGGTGGAGCCCACGATCGGGGCTCTGCTCGACGAGAACCTTTCCCTTCGGCAAGAGAACGCGGCCGCTCAAGATGAGCTTGCCGCCCTCAAGGCGACGCAGGTTGCCGAGCCAGAAGCGGAGTCTGACGCTTCCGCAAAGCGGAAGAAGGGCTGAACCGTGACGCTGCGATGCCCCAGGCGCTACTACCTTGCCAAGCGCCACTCCGAAACCGAGAACGACGCTGGACTCGAATCGGTGTGGAAGGCGAAGCAAGAGGCTGAGCCTGGGGCGCCGCTGCCTGTCACCTTTCCATGCGTCGCTAAGCTGACCACCGGAGGCTACACGACCGTGGAAGACATCCGGGGAGCCGAGACTGCCGAGCTTCAGCGATACGCCGGACTGACACCCAGGGAGGCACAGCACGTGCTCCTTGAGCTTTCGAAACTACCCTGATGGCCAACCCAACGAACATCACCCTGCTGCCCATCACGGCACTCACAGGCTCCGGGTACGGCACCGCGGTTGAGCTTACCGCCTCTCGCTCGTGCGTATCCCTGCGGGTGTCCTCGGACGCGGCAGTGAGCCTGCGGATGGAGACGAGTCCCACGGGAGCGGGTCAGTGGTCTCCGGTGGGTGAACGACTCATAGACGCTGGTTCGTCCACTTCGTGGACGGCCGCAGGTCTCGACAGATTCGTTCGCCTGCACTGGACGGTCCTCCAGGGAAGCGCAATCTGCACGGCAGCCGGGACTGCCGAGGTGGTCTACTGCTCACCTACTGACATCTCCCGCTTCGGAGCGCCAGCTGATGGACTCGAGGAGCTCACTCCGAGTGAATACGCCGATGCGTGCCTTGCGTCCACGGACGAGGCAGACGGCTACATCGGAGGCGCCTACACGCTCCCGCTCTCAGCGTGGGGCAGCGACCTACGTTTGCACGTGGCGAAGATGGCCACGCTTCTGCTCTTCGAGCGACGCGGCTGGGACCCAGGAGGACCAGACGGGCAGATCGTCAAGGGGCGTGAGCGTGCTATCGAGTGGCTGAACCGGCTTGCCAACGGGCGGCTGAAGCCACCTGGAATCATCGACTCAACCCCTGAAACATTCGACGGGGGTTCCTCCGTCTACTCCAACACTAAGAGAGGCTGGTAAGCATGGGAGAGGACCTATTCCGAGGCCCCAAGCGGGCTTTCGAGCCTATTCGTGACCATCGCCCCCAACATGCCGCTGACCTTCCCCTGGGCGTGCCGAAGTTCATCGCGGCCGGCGCCACAGGTGGCGAGGTTCGTATGGCCGACAAGCAAGGGCGAATCATCATGGCGCACCTCGAGCCTGGACAGGTCAGCCCGTTCCGCCCCGTGCGCATCTACTCCACAGGGACCACTGTCACTCCGATCAACGCGGGGTACTGATGGC
>JAHEGZ010000024.1 GCA_024644865.1 Aurantimicrobium sp. | reverse complement strand
TGAGACAGAACATCCGCGACTTCGCTTACCGAGAGCGCGCGGGTCTTGAGTCGAGTATGCAGGGTTTCACCGGCAACGCTCTCGGTCACCACGTAGGCCCGTCCCGAAACGATGTCTGTTCCTACGTCAAAGGTCTGCGCAATCGACGCGTGAACCAGGCTCATTGCCGAGCGCATGTGCGCAATGAACGTGCTGACGAACTCACGATTGCTCGAGAATCGTTCGGTGACGATGGAGACGACTACGGTGCGGTTCAGGGTCTGGTCGAGGGCCTCAAATGCTTCGAGGAATGCCGGGGAGGCGACCGGAGTACCCAGCAGGTACCGCCCGGCGAAGAGTTCTCCCGTGGCTACCACCGACGATTCCTTAGGGAACCGGGATGGTCAGCGGCGCTGACTTGGGCGACTTCAGCACACCACACACCACCGTGAGGTAGACCTTCACCGAGGGAGCGTGAACCGCACTTCCCGGGATGTCTGCCTCAGTCGCTGACGGGTCATCAATCTGAATTGACGTGCTGCCGTAGTTCAAGATGAATCCGGTGAGATCCGTCGCGCTGCTGCTGGGGCACAGGCCCGCGAGATCATTTGCCCAGCTGACCGTCACCGGCGAACCGGAGACCACAGCGGAGGCCACGACCGGCGCACCCGGAGCCGGGATGATCGGCACGTTGTCAAAGTAAGTGACAATAATCGGCGTGACCAGAGGAACCATGGGCCCCACCGGCTTGATGTCGTAGACGGTGCCGGCGAGTTCGGGTGTCACAGCAAAAACGCCGACCTTGGAAGTCACGTTTGTGTAACCGAGCGCACGCAGTGAAGACACAACATCGGCAGCTGGCTTGCCCTTGTAGTCGTCAAGAACAATTGGCCCGGCTGTTGCTGTTGGCGTAGGCGTAGGCGTAGGCGACTCGGTAGGAGTCTGCGAGCTGTTCGTCGGATTCGGGTTCGATCCCCCGCCGGCAAGCAACGCAATGATTGAGCCAACGAGCACGACAACGAGCACCCCGATGAGAGCGACGAGTGGCCACGTCCACGGGCTGCGCTTCTTGGCAGGAGCAACCGCATCGGGAGTGTTTGGGATGTTCAGAACCGTGGTTGCCCCGGTGGCTGCCGTGCGCGGCATGACCATGGTTGCATCGTCGACTTCGCCGTGACCGAGGATGGCGGGAACGGATGCGGCGGCACCTTGGAGGTCTCCACGACGAAGCGCCTGAGCTGCTCGGGCCAGGTGTGCCGCTGAGGCGGGACGGTCTTGTGGCTTCTTTGCAATGGACGACATGACCAGGTTGCGAACGGGTTCTGCAATGGTCTCGGGCAGAGCCGGAGGAGTGTCGTTGATTTGAGCCATGGCGATGGCGACCTGCGATTCGCCGGTAAACGGACGCTTGCCGGCCAGGCATTCGTAGGCAACGATGCCGAGCGAGTAGATGTCCGTCGAGGGGCTCGCAGGCTGACCGCTTGCCTGCTCAGGAGAGAGGTACTGAACAGTTCCCATGACCTGACCGGTTGCCGTTAGCGGAACCTGATCGGCGATGCGAGCAATACCGAAGTCGGTGATTTTTACCCGGCCCTCGGGGGTGATCAGCATGTTTCCGGGTTTGATGTCACGGTGAACCAGGCCGGCGGCGTGTGCTGCCTGAAGGGCCGCGGCTGTCTGGGCGACCACATCCAAAACCTTGTCAATCGACAGAGAGTGTTCGCGTTCGAGAACTGAGGAGAGGGGCTCTCCGGGGACGAGCTCCATGACCAAGAAAGCAGAGCCGTTCTCTTCGCCGTAGTCGTACACGTTGGCGATGCCCTCGTGGTTGACCAGAGCTGCGTGACGGGCTTCGGCGCGGAAGCGCTCGAGGAAACCCGGGTCACCGAGGTACTCATCTTTCAAAATCTTGATGGCAACCTGACGCCCGATGACGGTGTCGACGGCATTCCAAACTTCGCCCATGCCGCCGACGGCAATACGGGACTCAAGCTCGTATCGTCCGCCAAAGTTCATTCCTGCAGCTGGCCTCATTTATTTAGCACCGCCTCTAGCACCTTCTTCGCAACGGGAGCGGCAATGAGGTTGCCGTACCCGTTCTGACCCATTCCTCCACCGTTCTCAACGAGAACCGTGATGGCGTATTTGTGGCTACCAGCTGCGGGTGCAAATCCGGTGAACCACAGGGTGTACGGGTTGTTTGACCCGTTCTCTGCGGTGCCGGTCTTACCCGCCACAGCTACTCCACTTATCCTCGCATTACTTGCCGCACCATTGTTGACGCCATTCACCATCATTTGGGTGATTGTTGCGGCTGTTTGAGCGCTGATCGGCTGTCCATACTCTCGCGGACTAAACGTCTTGATCGGTTTGAGGTCGGCAGAGGTCACTGATTCGACGACGGTGGGGTACATCAACTTGCCACCGTTGGCGATGGCCATCGACACCATCGCAATTTGCAGGGGAGTCGCACGGTCGTCGAACTGGCCGAACGAGGCCAGCCCGGTCTGCGGCTCGTCGAGGAACTGGGGGAAAACACTGGCTTCAACTCGCATCGGAATCTCGAAGGATTGGTTGAACCCAAACTTCTCTGCCTGATCGAGAATCGCCTTTCCACCAAGCTCCATTCCCAGTTCGGCAAAGGGGATGTTGCAGCTCAAGCGCAACGCGGTGGCCAGCGTCACAGTCTTGCCGGGGCCACAGCTCGTGCGGCTGGAATTCTTGACGATGGAGTCGGTGCCGGGCAGTCGAAGACTCGACGGGTTAGGAAAGGTGCTTTCAGGCGTGTACTTGCCAGACTCGAGCGCAGCCGAGGTCACCACGAGCTTGAACACCGAGCCCGGCGGGTTGAGTTTTCCGTCGATGGTGCGGTTAATCATGGGGTTTGCTGGGTCGTGAAGAAGTCGGTTGTACTCTGCGAGCACGGTGTTTGCATCGTGCGAGGCCAACAGGTTTGGGTTATATGACGGCTTCGACACCATGGCCAGAATCTTGCCAGTGTCGACCTCGGTAACTATTACCGCACCCTGATAGCCGGAGAGCGCATCCCAGGCGGCCTTCTGAACTTTGTTGACGAGGGTGAGGGTCACTGAAGCGCCGGTGACTGGTCGACCGGTGAGGATGGCGCTGAGCTGGTCGAGAAACTGTGAGCCGCTGTTGCCGGTGAGGTAGGAGTTCATGGAGCCCTCGATACCGGTGATGCCCTGGTTCAAAGAAAAGTACCCGGTGGTCTGTGCGTACAACAACGGTGCCGGGTAGGTGCGCTGATACTTGTAGTCGTCGCTCGTGGGAAGGGACTCGGCCACAGGAAGCCCGTTGACCAAGATCGGACCACGACGAGCCTTGTAGCTGTCGTACAAAACGCGGGTGTCACGCCCGTCGGCGGCGAGGTTGTCAGCCTGCACAACCTGAATGACAGATGTCGCTAAGAACAGGGCCATGAACATGGCGAACACCACGATGGCTACGCGCTTGAGTTCCTTGTTCACGAGCTGACCACCAGTCGAGTCTCACGACGGTTGGTGTCAGATAGGCGCAGAAGTAGCGCGACGATCATCCAATTGGCGACGAGTGAGCTACCGCCTGCGGCCAAGAAGGGTGTGGTCAGACCCGTCATGGGAATCAGTCGCGTCACACCGCCGATGACCAAGAAGCACTGCAGTGCGATAACGAACGAGAGTCCGACTGAGAGGAGTGAGCCGAAGTCGTCGTGCCCGGCGAACCCAATGCGCAAGCCGCGAGCGATGAGAAGAACGTACATGCACAGGATCGCGAACACGCCTACGAGACCGAGTTCTTCGCCCAGACTCGAGATGATGTAGTCGCTCTGCGAAACCGGAGTGATGTACGGCATTCCCTGGCCAAGTCCGGTGCCGATGAGACCGCCGTGGGCAAGACCGAACAGCCCCTGAACCACCTGGTACGAACCACCGTCGGCGTTGTAGATGTCAGGGTTGAAGGCGTCGTACCAGTTTTGAAAACGACCGTGCACGTATCCCAGAAACTGGTTTGCGGCGAGAGCGCCGACGATGATCATGCCGACACCGATCATGACCCAGCCCACGCGGCTGGTGGCGGTGTAGAGCATGACAAGGAAGAGTCCGAAGAACAGCAGGCCGGTACCGAGGTCACGCTGGGTGACGATGACACCCATGGTGAGAATCCAAACCGCGATGATCGGCCCGAGGTCACGTCCGCGGGGAAGCCGCATTCCCAAAAACTTTCGACCGACCATCGAGAGACTCTCGCGGTGCGAGACAAGGTAGCCCGCGAAGAAGATAGCCAGGGCAATCTTGGCAACTTCGCCGGGCTGAAAGGTCAGCGATCCAAGTTGAATCCACACACGGGCGCCGTTGATGGAAGTGCCGATGCCGGGCAACACAGGAAGTAGCAGTAGCACCAGGGCTACGAGCCCGAACGTGTAGGTATAACGCTGCAAGATGCGGTGGTTTCGCACGAGCAGGATGACCGCAAAGGCGGCGCCAATGGCCAGGGCGCTCCATGCAATCTGTTTTGTGGCCAGGGCATCCCAACCTTGACTCTTGAAGTGCAGATCGATTCGGTAGATTTCGGCGATACCGAGTCCGTTAAGAACCAGGGCGATAGGAACGATGAGGGCGTCTGCCTGTGGCGCGACGAACCTCATCGTGATGTGAAGCAGAGCGACGAGCGCAACGAGGATCAAGCACAGACCGAAGGGGTGTGCATCGGGGTGTCCGAGGGCTCCGAGTTGCACGAACAAAATGGCGAGGCCAGAAATGGTGAACGCCCCCAGAATGAGCACGAGCTCAACGTTTCGCATGCGCTGAGAGGTGCGCGGCGCTCGCAGCTTGGGTATCTGGCCGGTGTTCGTGCTCGGTTCGGTGACTCGAGAGTTAGTTGGCATTCTGAGTCAGCGCCTTCGCGGCCGCAAGCGCGGCATCCAGGGAGTCAAACGAAAGGGTGTGTGAAATCTCGTCGCGGGTATAGGCCGAGAGTCCATCGAGCTTGATGCCGGTGTCGACGAACTGAGAAGACAGAGGGATGCCCAACAGGGTCTGCGGTATCCCCTGGTTGATCAGCACGGTGTTGGTTCCCGAACTCAGGAAGTAGTGGCTCTGGGTCCAGCGCGCGAAGGCAATCGCAGCAATCACGATTGCCCCCACGACGGCCACGATGATGGCAGCCAAGATCAGGCGCCTACGCAGGCGGCGGGAGCGAAACGCGTGTTCGACCGCATCCGCCGAGATCACCTGGGTGATGGGGAGACCGCCTGTGTGAACGGGCAGACTGGACGGTTTTGCGCGAGGGATGTCGACACCGGTCGTGTTGGTTGTCGGCAGAGTACGCAGCGGGTTCTCGCCGCTGGCCGAGCCGATGAGCTTGGTGTTCTTGGCCGTCGTGGTCTCGAGGTCGCGAGCCAGAATAACGGTGACGTTGTCGGGGGCGCCCTCGGCGAGGCTGCGGGTGACGAGTTCATTTGCCAGAGTCTGCGGAGCACCATTCTTGCCGAGCACCTCATGGATGTCGGCGTCGGGTACGACTCCAGTGAGCCCATCGGAGCACAGCAGGAAGACATCGCGCGCTTCGAGATCAATCACCTCGAGATCGATGGTGGGTGCTGCGTCGACGTCACCGAGCACTCGCATCAGCACCGAGCGGCGCGGGTGAATGGCAGCCTCTTCGACGGTGATCTGCCCGGTGTCGATGAGTTTTTGAACGAAGGTGTGATCACGGGTGAGCTGGGTGAACTCGTCACCGCGAAGTCGGTACACCCGAGAGTCACCGATGTGCGCAATCACGGCCTGGTTGCCGACACGAAGAATTGCGCTCGCCGTTGTGCCCAGACCGGCAAGTTGCGGATACTCGTCAACGACTTTGATGAGCATGGCGTTGGCCTCGAGCATGGCGTCGCGCAGGGCATCCCGGGCCGAGTCAATCGAGTCGTGTTCGCGGTCGAGCGACACCAGGTGATTCACGGTGATGTGCGAGGCAACATCGCCACCAGCGTGACCACCCATTCCGTCGGCGACCACGAAGAGGTAACTGCCGGCGTATCCGCCGTCTTGGTTTGAACGTCGAACCCGACCGACGTCAGATCGCGCACCGCTGATGCTCACGCTCAGCCTCGAATCTCGAAGGTTGTTGCTCCGACCGAGAGGGGCGTGTTGAGGGGAACCGGGGTTGGCTCGGTGACCTTTTTACCGGCCAAGAATGTTCCGTTCGTTGAGCCGAGGTCGTTCACAATCCACGAGCCGGCTCGATACTCAAGCCTGGCGTGATGCGTTGAGGTGTAATCATCGCGAATCACGATTGACGAATCGGATGACCGTCCGATGCTCACCGCGTCGGTGGTCAGCGCGATGGACTCACCCTGTTTGGGCCCCGAGGTAATGACCAGTTGCAGTGCTCGCGGGCTGCTCGATCCCGGGGCCGGAGCAAGATTCGGGCCACTTGGCGCGGGTGTCTGGGTCGACGACAAGAAAACATTCGGCGTGCCCGACGACGACTTTTTAGCCGATCCCACCAGCTTCTTGACCCGGTCACCGAAGAGATCGCTTCGCACGGCATAGACGACGAAGAAGACAAAAACCCACAGGGCAATGAGAAAAGCAATTCGAAAGATGAGCAGGGTGAGTTCGCTCATCAGTTACGCCCCGGCCGATTCGGGTACGAGGTGGAAAGTTACGCGCGTTGCTCCGAGTTCAATCGTGGAGCCCGATTCCAAGGGCGCTGAGGTGAGCTTGCGCCCGTTGAGCAGGGTGCCGTTGGTCGAGCCCAGGTCATTCGCGGCGGCACGCTGGCCATCCCACAGGATCTCCACGTGTTTGCGCGAGATGCTCGAGTCGTCGACGGTGATGTCGGCATCTGTTCCGCGACCGATGACCGTTCGAGAGGAAGACAGCGGGTACCGACGACCGTTGACGTCAAGAACTCCGCGCCACCGCACGGCTCCAGCAACGCTCTGGGATGAAACCTGAAGTAAGCCGACAGAAAGATCGGGTGAGTGCTCGAGGGTGATTTGAATTGCACCGGAGAACTGGTAGCCCTGTGACGATGCGTGAGCGGTGAGCGTGCGAGTGAGTTCGTCGAGGAGGGTTGGCCCCATCGCGGCCATGCGGTCGTAGTCGGCCCGGGCCATGCTCACGGTGAAGATGTTGGGCACCAGAATGCGATCGCGCGCTACGACCGATGCCTTGGTATCGACCTCGCGTCGAAGCGCGGCGGTCAACTCGACGGGCTGAACTCCCGACTTGAACGTCTTGGCGAATGCGGTGTTGACGGCTCGCTCGAGAGAGTGTTCTAGCCGGTCAAAAAAACCCACGCGGTGCCCTGTTTCTCTCGGGTCTGTTGCTCTCAGACCCCCTCATTTTAGTTGCGGGTGGCTGGCAACGAGCCGAACCTACGCCCGTGGCGGACTGAAAAGAACCCGTGCCTCGAGCCCCCGGGGCGCGCGGGGGCGCAGCTCTGCACGAGCTCCACTCGCGCTGGCCAACTGGGCCACGATCGACAGTCCAAGGCCGCTGCCGGGAGTCGCCGAGCTCGCTCGCCAGAATCGATCGAAGGCACGAGTGCACTCGTCGGCGGTCATTCCCGGACCCTCGTCGAGCACGCTCAGAAGCACCCCATTGCGATCGACGGATACGCGCACGATGAGCACCGAATGTTCTGGGCTTACCGACAGGGCGTTGTCGAGAAAGTTGTCGACAATCTGTTCGACGGCAGTGGGGACTGCCAGACCGATTGCACTCTCGGGCCCGTCATAGTCGAGCATGACCTCTGACTCGTCGGCCAGGGGTTTCCAGTGCTCCACGCGTGAGCGAACGACGGCGGCAATATCCAGAGACTCGACCGGCACAGCCGAGGCTTCGGTGCGACTGAGCATGAGCAGTCCCTCGATGATGTTGCCCAAGCGATCGGCCTCGGCCTCGGCGGCGGCTAGCCTCTCGGCGGCGGCAGCCGGGTCACTTTGCATGAGGTCTGCTGCCTTTTCGAGACGAAGCCGCAATGCGGTCAGTGGGGTTCGTAACTGGTGTGACGCATCCGATGCGAAAGCTCGCTGCTGTTCAATCAATGCTTGGAGTCGGGAGCCCATGATGTTGAACGAACGCGCCAGGGCCTGCAACTCGGGGGCGCCGTGTTGATCGTCGGCTCGTGCACCTAGGTTGCCGTCTGCGAGTTCCTGGGTTGACTCCTCGAGTGCCTTGAGGCGTCGCGTCACGCCACGCGCAAAGATTGAACCGGCAATTCCAGCCAAAATCAGCGTGGTGAGAGCCACGAGTGCCAGCACCCAAATCTGGTTGTTGACCGCGTCGGTCACGACCTGATCGGGGTAGGTCAGTCGGATCGCTCCGAGCACGACATCCCCATTGAAAACCGGCACCGCAACGTAGAGCAGCGACTGTTTAAGCGACTCGGAGTATCGATGGCCTTGAACAATCTGGCCATTCAGCGCAGCCGCGATCTCCGGCCGATTCTTGTACGACTGACCGATCTTGACCTGGTCATCGTCGCTGGTGACGAGAGCTTTGCCGGCGTCGTCCACGATGACGATGCGTGCGCCACCGTTCTTTCGATATGCCGTGGCCAGCGCACTGAGCGTCTGAGTATTTGCCGCGGTCGGGCTCCAGAGCGCGGATTGGCTGCGACCCGCGAGCACAAGGGCATCACGCTGGAGCGTGCCCACAATCTTGTTCTGTTCGTTCTGGTGCATGTAGAACGCCAGCGGTACGTCTTGAACGAGAAGAACCAGAAGGGTCACCGCCGCGATAGCTGCGATAAACCTTTTTCTCATGACGGACCGCCGAATCTGAATCCGACGCCACGAACCGATTCGATCCAGTTGGCTGAGCCGAGCTTCTTACGAATGGCGGCGATGTGCGCATCCAGTGTCTTGGATGTTCCGTACCAGTTGGTATCCCAGACGTCGTGCAAAATGTCTTGGCGGCGGTACACCGCTCCCGGATCTTCACTGAGGTACACGACGAGCTCGAACTCTTTGGGAGTGAGATGGATCTCTTCGCCGTTGAGTTCTACGCGCTGGGCTCGGGTGTCGATTGTAAGTCCGTGCAAGGTGCGCGCTGTTTCTGAGCTACCCTCACTGGCTGCCGGCGCTGCCGCGGTGCGACGAGCGACCGCACGGATGCGCGCAACGAGTTCGCGCATTCCAAAAGGCTTGACCACGTAGTCATCGGCCCCCATCTCGAGGCTGAGCACCCGGTCGATTTCATCGCCCCGTGCGCTCACCACGATGATCGGTGTTTGCGATCCCTTGCGGATTTCGCGGCAGACGTCGGTGCCATCCATGTCGGGAAGACCGAGGTCGAGAAGAATGATGTCAATGCCCTCGAGCGAAGTCGCGAGGGCTTGCGCGCCGGTCGGCACATGGGTCACCGCGAAACTGATCCCCAGACCATCGATGATGCCGGCAGCGACCGACGGATCATCTTCAACGAGTAAGACGCGCATGCCTACATTCTTGCGCTCGGGGCCATTGCGAGCCTGAACATCTCCTGTTCAGATCGAAAATCTTGGGTATTTCTTGGACAAGAGCATCGCTCTCCTTATACGGCAGCCTCATAGCCTAAGAAAGTGAAGTCTTATTTTGTGGCCGCGCTATCTTTTGTCGGCGTGCTCGGATCTGCTGCCGGTGCGATGGCCATCAACAACGACACCCTCTCGCATGGGGGCACAGACTTGACTGCCGCGTCGAGCCAAACTCTGGTCACAACCACGACGGTCAATGAGACCACGGTTGTTGACCCCACCACTGGACTCCCTGTTCCTTCCCCTGGGGCATCGGGCGCCCCGGGCGCCACCGCTGACCCCAGCGCAGCTCCGACGCTTCCTCCGGCCCTTACTCTTCCGGCAGGCATCATCGCTGCAAACACGGGTGGCTCGGGCACCTACACGCCATCGAGCACCAACAAGGGATCGAGCACGAAGGCACACCCCCTGCCTAAGCCGTCAGCGGGTTCGTCGAGCGGCTCCACGGGTTCGGGTGCGATTAGCGGCACGACAGGTGGATCTTCGGCGGTTCCCGGTTCGGCCGCTGGTTCGCCAAATGCAACCGATCCGGGCCAGAACGTCACGACACCCAAAAAACGCCAGCACGAGAACGAGCGCGAGGGGCGCAAGCACCGCACCCGCCCGACAGCGACACCCGCTCCTGCGCCGACGCAGGTCACCGATAACGGGCAGGAATCCGAGAGCGACGACTAGTTTTCATGGTCGAACAGAGCACTCAGTCAGATTGCCGCCCCGTGATGGGCGGCGAATCTGTTATCACCGTGGTTGGCGGTTCACCTAAGCTCCTCGACGATGCGTTTGCGCTGGCTCTCATGTGTGAGGCCGCGTGGTCGCGCTTTGTTGCCGACAGTGAACTCGACCGTGTCAATCAGGCAGACGGAGCACGCGTCGACATTTCGCCGCTGACAGTTGCGCTCATTCAAGAAATGACCGACGGATTTGAGCTCACCGCCGGCGACTTCAACCCCACTCTCCTTCCTCGCGTTGTTGAGGTGGGGTACCTTGCCTCGCTGGTGCACGAGGGCCGGGTTACGAAAGTGCCCGAGGGAGCGCGCGTCTTTGACACGCTCGACGACATCGACCTCGACGAGAAAAGCGTGCAGCTGCCGGCGGGCATGACTCTCGACTCGGGCGGAATCGGCAAAGGATTCGCCGCCGACCTCATTGCAGCGGCGGTAATGAACTCTGGCGCCGACGGGGTTATGGTCTCGATGTCGGGTGATGTCGTCATTGCCGGCGAGAGCCCGCAGGGCGGACCATGGCTTTTGGGCGTCGAGGACCCGTTCGATGAGCAATCCCACGTTGACATTGTGCGTCTGGTGGAGGGCTCCGTGGTTACCTCGAGTCAGCGCAAGAGGCGGTTTGCTCAGGGGCATCACTTGATTGACCCGAAGACCGGGTTGAGCGCATCCACCCCGGTTCAGACGGTCTCAGTGATCGCACGCACTGGCGCACGCGCCGAAGTTCTGGCCAAGAGCGGATTCCTGCGTTCGACGCCCGAGTATCTCGAGTGGTTGCCGAGTGTTGGTGCCGCAGGTTTGGTCATCGATTCTTCGGGCGAACGGCATGAATCAGAGAACTGGAAGCTCTACCGCTGATCATTGAGGCTGCATTGACGGGTGCCTCAAATGGCGACGACGACCCTGCCCGTGATAGCCTCGACTCTTGTCGCGCGAGTGGCGAAATGGCAGACGCGCTGGCTTCAGGTGCCAGTGCCTTCACGGGCGTGCGGGTTCAAGTCCCGCCTCGCGCACGACTAATGAAACCCCGGCTTCGGTCGGGGTTTTGTTCTTGAGTCCGGGCGAAATAGCGAGGTACCTAAACTGAGAGGCGTGAAGACTCACCCCGCGCGAGGCCGAGGCTGGTACCTCGGCGCCGGAGCGCTCTCGGTGTTGGCCGGTGCAGCCATGGCTGGGCAGTCGCGCGTGAATGGCGAGCTTGGTCACCAGATTCACAACGGCACTCTCGCCGGCACGATCTCGAACATGACCGGCCTGGTTGTGCTCATCGGCATCATCGCCGCATCACCGGCAGGTCGAGCCGGTTGGACGCGCATGGTCACGGCCATTCGTGAACGTCGTCTGAATTGGCTCTTCACCTTCGCCGGCACGGCTGGCGCGATCATGATCTCGCTTCAGGGCATGTTGGTTAGCGTCATCGGCGTTGCTCTATTTACGGTTGCGTTCGTCGCCGGAAATTCGCTCGGCGCCTTGTTCATGGACATGTGGGGGATTGGCCCGGCGGGCAAGCGCGCTCTCTCAACGCGGCGGATTCTAGGAGTCGCACTGGGCATCGTCGCGGTTGCTGTTGCCGGCAGCGGTCGTCTTGGTCAGCCACAGGCATTGTGGCCCATGCTCATCCCATTTTTTGCCGGAGCTTTTGTGGCATGGCAGCAGGCGGCCAATGGACGCATTACGGCAGTGGCGCAGACTCCGGTTACCGGCACCTTCTTGAACTTCGTTGTGGGCACGGGGGTGCTGCTCATCGCGATGATTCCGCTCGGCCTGATCGGCGGCATGCCCGAGGCCTATCCGACGCAGTGGTGGTTGTACCTGGGTGGACCATTGGGTGTGTTCTTTGTGGGTGTCACCGGAATCATGGTGCGCGTGATCGGCGTGCTGGTCTTCGGCCTGTGCGCAACACTGGGCCAGCTGATCACCGCGCTGTTACTTGACCTGTGGTTTCCCGGTCAGGTTGCTGAGCCGGTGGGGATGCTGCTGGGTGTGGTCATCATGGCCGCGGCGGTGTTGATCGCCACGGTTCGCAAGGGTCGGGCTTAGCCCAGCAGAAGCTCGCGCAATTGGTCGGCCGAGTAGACCGTGGCCAGGGCGTCTTTTGCCTCTTCGGGTGACCCGTACCCCCACTCGACGATGATCGAGGGGATGTCGTGAGCCGCAGCACCTTCGACGTCGTAAACGCGGTCGCCAATCATGACGGCGAGCGTGGTGTCTGCACCGGCTGCTTGAAGTTCGCTGATGGCCCGACCGACGATGGCGGTCTTGCTCGAGCGCGTTTCGTCTTCAGAGGCACCGGCCACAAAAGTGAGGTACTGCATGAGGTCGAAGTGCTCCAGAATGCGAATGGCCTGGGCTTCGGGCTTACTGGTGGCGATGGCGACCGGGACCCCGGCTTCCTTCAACGACGACAGAAGCCCGACAACACCCGGGAAGATGGCCGCGTCGAACGCGCCATCTTTGCGGTAGTCGCGACGGTAGATCTCTAGCGTCTTGCGCGCGTCGTCTAGGCTCAGCCCGGCGCGGGTCTGCAACGACTCCAACAGGGGCGGCCCGATGTAGTGAATCAGTTCATCGGCCGGAGGAACAGGCAGTCCGACGTGAACGAAGGTGTCGACCAGCGAGCTCATAATTCCGGGGGCGGAATCGAGGATGGTGCCATCGAGGTCGAAGAGGACACAAGACCAGGTGCGGCGCACGGAAGCATTCATAACCCGGCAAGCCTACGCGCTAAAACAGACGACCGCTGTCGTCTTCGATTCCGCGCATGGCGTCGTAGTCCAGGGTGAGGCAGCGAATTCCACGGTCTTCGGCGAGGGTGCGCGCCTGCGGTTTGATCTCTTGCGCGGCAAAAACACCGGTCACCGGAGCCAGGTGCGGATCACGATTCATCAGTTCGAGGTAGCGAGTGAGCTGCTCGACGCCATCAATTTCGCCGCGCCGCTTTATCTCGACGGCGACTGCGTTGCCCTGCTCATCTCGAGCGAGAATGTCGACCGGTCCGATTGCCGTCATGAACTCGCGGCGCACGAGCGTGTGGCCCTCGCCCAGCAGGTGAATCTGTTCGGCGAGCAAGCGTTGCAGGTGGGCTTCGACCCCGTCTTTGATCAATCCCGGGTCTTCGCCGAGTTCATGCTCGAGCTCCGAATAGATCTCGTGGATGCTCACCACGAGCATGTCGGCGGTTTTGGTGTGCTGCACTCGCCAGACCTGCGTGACGCCGGCCTCGACCTGGAGCTCGTCGGGCTCGAGCTTGTCGAGGATGCATGGCGGGCTCATCCAGTTCAGCGGCTTGTATGAGCCACCGTCGGAGTGAATCAACAGGCTGCCATCTTGCTTAAGCATGAGCACACGCGTCGCCAGCGGCAGGTGCGCCGAGAGGCGACCGGCGTAGTCGACTGAACACTTGGCAATGACGAGCTGCACTACGCGGCCTGGTTCTTTACGAAGGCGATGAGTTCAGCGCAGGAGTCGACCGAGACCAAAGCCTGCTCTTCTTCACCGGGGCCGGCGTAGCCCCAGGTGACGAGTACGGTCGGCACGTCTAGTTTGAGCGCGCCCTCGATGTCCCACTTGCGGTCACCGATCATGAGGGGAGCGTGGGCCGAGCCCTTCTCGAGCATTGCCAGTGCGTAGGTGATGACGTCGGCTTTGTCTTGGCGCTCGGGGCTTGAGCCGGCAATCCCGGCAAAGTACGAGGCAATGCCGAAGTGCTCGGCACTGCGCTGCACCTCTTCTTGCGACTTGCTGCTGGCGATGCCGAGTGGGATGCCCGCGGCCGAGAGTTCAGAAAGCGCATCCGCAATGCCCGGATACAAGCTCTGGTTGCTCAGGCCGTCACGATTGCTGAGCCCACGGTAAAAGGTGCGCGCCGTTTCCACTTGCTCGGCCGGAAGGAAGTGCGCGAGGGTGACGTGCATGGGCGGCCCAATAAAGAGGCGTAACGCGGCCTCCTCGGGGGGAGTCACTCCGAACTCGGTGAGCGTCTCGCGCAGGCGACCAAGAATGGCTGGCGCAGAGTCGATGAGCGTGCCATCCATGTCGAAGAGAACCGGCCGCCAGGGGGCACCTGCAGGGGGGCGAACAACGGACGAGCTCATGTCTTCAAGGCTAGGCGACAACTCCTAGGCTGGAAGACATGGCAGACGAACTGGTTTCAGGAATCGACACGGCAGAGCTCGACCCGGCGGTGCGCCCGCAGGACGACCTGTTTCGGCACATGACAGGTAAGTGGATGGCCCGTACCGAAATTCCCGAGGACAAGGCCCGCTACGGCAACTTCCACGTTCTGGCCGAAGAGGCGGAGGAGGCCGTTCGCGTCATCATCGAGGATGCCCAGTCCACCGACTCGCCCACCACTGACAACCAGCGCAAAATCGGCGACCTGTTTGACAGCTTTATGAACACCGAAGAGATTGAGCGCATAGGACTCGAGCCCATTGCCAGCCAACTCGCGCTCGCCGGAAACGTATCAACCGTCTCCGAGCTCCTCGACACGCTCGCGCGACTCGAGCGCCATGGCGTCGGAGGTTTCATGAACCTGTTTGTTGATAACGATCCCGGTGACCCCGAAACCTACGTGGTCTTCGTTGAGCAGGGCGGCCTGAGCCTGCCCGACGAGAGCTACTACCGCGACGAGCAGTTTGCCTCGATTCGCGAGGCCTATGTGGCGCACATCCAGCGCATGTTTGAAATGACGGATGCACGCCTTCCCGAGTTCGCCGGCGAGGCCGCTGCCGTTCGTGCCCAACGCGTTTTTGAGCTCGAGACTCAGCTTGCTGCCGTGCACTGGGACAACGTGCGCAGCCGAGACTCCATCGCGACCTACAACCCGATGAGCTGGAGCGACATGAAGGCGCAGGCCGGCCAGTCGGGAGCTGACCTCGATCTCTGGCGGGTGGCGCTCGCCGGTGACAGCGTCGCCTTTGAACAGGTCATCGTTCGTCAGCCTAGCTTTGTCGCTGGCGTCGGTGCGTTGCTCACCGACCACCGCCTCGACCAGTGGCGCGACTGGCTCTCGTGGCAGGTTATTCACGCCTGCGCCCCGTTCTTGCCCGCCGATTTCGTTGAGGCTAACTTCGATTTCTACGGCCGCACTCTCACCGGAACCCCGACCCAGCGCGAGCGCTGGAAGCGAGGCGTCTCGGTAGTTGAGTCGGCTCTCGGCGAGGCCATCGGCCAGATCTACGTCGAGCGGCATTTTCCGGAAGAGGCCAAAGTGCACATGGACGTGCTCGTGGCCAATCTGGTCGAGGCGTATCGCCAGTCGATACTTGACCTCGACTGGATGAGCGCGACGACCAAAGAGCGCGCGCTCGAGAAGCTCGAGAAGTTCACCCCCAAGGTCGGCTACCCCGCGAAGTGGCGCGATTACTCGAGCCTCGAAATTTCCCGCCACGACCTCATTGCAAACGTGCGCAACATCGCCGAGTTCGAATTCCACCGCGAGTTGGGCAAGATCGGCAAGCCCATCGATCGCGAGGAGTGGTTCATGACTCCGCAGACGGTCAACGCCTACTACAACCCCGGATTCAACGAGATCGTTTTTCCCGCGGCAATATTGCAGCCCCCATTTTTTGACCCCGCGTGGGACGACGCGGCCAACTACGGCAGCATCGGTGCGGTCATCGGTCACGAGATCGGTCACGGCTTCGACGACCAGGGATCTCAGTTCGACGGCGACGGCCTACTCACCGACTGGTGGACGCAGGATGACCGCGAGAAGTTCACCGAGCGCGCAGCCAAGCTCATCACCCAGTACAACGAACTCGTGCCCGCGGGGCTCGACGAGCAGTATCACGTCAACGGCGAGCTCACCATCGGAGAGAACATCGGCGACCTTGGCGGTTTGGCCATCGCCTGGAAGGCCTACCAACTCTCGCTCGACGGCAAAGAGGCACCGGTCATCGACGGACTGACCGGCGGTGAGCGCTTCTTCTTGAGCTGGGCAAACTCGTGGCAGCAGAAGGCTCGACCCGAAGAGGCCATTCGACTGCTCACCATCGACCCGCACTCCCCACCCGAGTTCCGCTGCAATCAAATCGTTCGCAACATCGACGCCTTTTACGAGGTGTTCGGTGTGACCGAGCCAGACGCACTCTGGCTCGACCCCGCTGACCGCGTCACCATCTGGTAGCGGTTCCTACTCCTTCTCACATCGGACACAATATGGATACACGAAGCCTCAGCCCAGCCCGCCTTCGCGGCATTTTGTTCACCATGGGACTTTCGCTCATGGCGGTCATCTCGGCCGTGAGTGGTCTGAATATGGCGATTCCCTCGATTGCCACCGCGACCGATGCGAGCATCACGGACCTGCAATGGATCATGGATGCCTACACCGTCGTGTTCGCGGGGCTTCTGCTCATCGCCGGCGCCATCGGCGACAGGTTCGGCCGCAAGGGCATTCTTCAGTTTGGTCTGGCGATTTTTGCCGCGGCAGCTCTCGCGGCCATGTTTTCGACGACCCCGGGTCAACTCATCACTTTTCGGGCGGTCATGGGCCTGGCCGCGGCATGCGTGATGCCCACCACTCTTTCGGTCATCACGACAGTTTTTCCTCCTGAGCAGCGGGCGAAGGCGGTAGGCGTTTGGGTCGGCATTGCCGCCGGTGGTGGAGTGATCGGACTTTTTGCAGCGGGCCTGCTCCTGCAGTGGTTCGACTGGAGCTCCTTCTTCGGCTTCAACGTCGTCCTCGCTGTCATCGCGTTTTTTGGAGCCACGTTCATCGTTCCGAAAAACAAGATGGACGAACCTCTGCCGCTCGATGTTCTCGGCGGGCTTCTCTCGCTGATTACCGTGGGCGGCCTCGTGTTCGGAATCATCGAGGGCCCGAACCGTGGCTGGGATGACGTCTGGACAATCGTGGCCTTGGCCGCCGGTGTTCTGGGAGGCGTTGCGTTTGTGCTGTGGGAACTTCGGCGGGAGCATCCGCTGCTCGATCCGCGACTGTTCAAGTTGCGCGGTTTCAGCGCCGGCTCACTGAGTGTGTTCGCGCAGTTCTTTGCCGCTTTCGGTTTCTTCTTTATCGGCATGCAGTACCTGCAATTTGTGGTCGGGCTCGAACCTCTTCAGGCCGCGGCGTGCATCCTTCCGATGCCGGTCATCGTGATTCCGCTCTCGCGCTTCACGCCCGTGCTCGCGCAGCGGGTGGGCTTCAAGTACATGTCACCCATTGGTCTGGTGTTGATGGCAGGCGGATTCTTCGTGTTCACCACGATGGGGACCACGCTTTCTTATTGGCAACTCTTCGCCGGGCTGGTTCTGTTTGGAGCGGGCATGGCGTTTGCCGGACCACCCGCGACTACGGCGATTGTCTCGTCTCTGCCTCGTGAAAAGCAGGGCGTGGCTTCGGCCGTCAACGACACCTCGCGTGAGGTCGCCAGCGCTCTGGGCATTGCCGTGTTGGGCTCGGTGCTCAACCAGGTTTACAGCGACCACTTCTTGCCGTTCTTGAGCCACCTTCCTGCTACCGCGCAGAAGATGCTCACCTCGACCATCGCCTGGGTGAACAGCCCCGAGGCAGTCAAGAAGCTCGGACCGCTGGGTCCGGCACTGATTCAGGATGCGAAACAGTCGTATCTCGACGGCATCCGCTTGGCGTTCCTGATTGCCGCACTCGTTCTTCTTGTGGGCGCCGTAGCTATCTCGCTTCGTGCACCTCGTCCGACGAAGAAGTAGACCTCGGTAGGATTTTTGATTATGGCTTCCCGTCTCGATGCAGTTGTTGCACTTGCCCAGCACCGCGGTTTTGTTTTTCAGGCCGGAGAAATCTACGGCGGCTCACGCTCGGCGTGGGACTACGGCCCCTTGGGTGTTGCCCTCAAAGAGAACATCAAGCGCCAGTGGTGGAAGCACATGGTGCAAAGCCGGGAAGACATCGTCGGCCTCGACTCGAGTGTCATTTTGCCTCGCAAGGTCTGGGAGGCATCCGGTCACGTTGAAGTTTTCAGCGACCCGCTAATCGAATGCCAGAGCTGCCACAAGCGTTTTCGTGAAGACCACCTCGTCGAGGAGTTCGAAGAGCGTAAGGGTCGCGCCCCCGAGGGTGGCGTTGCCGGCGTGCCCTGCCCCAACTGTGGCAACAAAGGAACCTGGACGGAGCCCAAGCCGTTCTCGGGTCTGCTCAAGACGTTCCTTGGCCCGGTCGATGACGAAGCCGGCATGCACTACCTTCGTCCCGAGACGGCACAGGGCATCTTTGTGAACTTTGCCAACGTGCTTCAGGCTGCGCGTATGAAGCCCCCGTTCGGTATCGGCCAGATCGGCAAGAGCTTCCGCAACGAGATCACTCCCGGAAACTTCATCTTCCGCACGCGTGAGTTCGAGCAGATGGAGATGGAGTTCTTCGTCGAGCCCGGCACCGACGAGACCTGGCATCAGTACTGGATCGACGAGCGTCTGGCGTGGTACGTCAACCTCGGCATCAACCCCGAGAACCTTCGTCTGTACGAGCACGCCAAAGAGAAGCTCTCGCACTACTCCAAGCGCACCGTCGACATCGAATACCGCTTCGGTTTCACCGGCAGTGAGTTCGGCGAGCTCGAGGGCATCGCCAACCGCACCGACTTTGACCTCAAGACGCACTCGGAGCACTCGGGCAAAGACCTCTCCTACTTCGACCAGACCAAGAACGAACGCTGGACGCCGTATGTCATCGAGCCTGCGGCTGGTCTGACTCGCTCACTCATGGCGTTTCTGGTTGACGCGTACCACGAGGAAGAGGTGCCCAACGCTAAGGGTGGCACCGATACCCGCACGGTGCTTCGCCTCGACCCACGTCTGTCGCCAATCAAGGCGGCCATCCTGCCTCTGTCGCGCAACGAGCAGCTCTCGCCCTTGGCGAAAGAGATTGCAGCCGACCTTCGTCTGGACTGGAACATCGACTTTGATGATGCCGGAGCAATCGGTCGTCGCTACCGTCGCCAAGACGAAATCGGTACGCCGTTCTGCATCACCGTTGACTTCGAGTCGCTCGAGGACAACGCGGTGACAATTCGCCACCGCGATTCGATGCAGCAAGAGCGCATCGCGATTGCCGAACTTCACGCATACCTCGCGCACGCACTTCGCGGAGCCTAGCCGTGGCGGTCGGCGGACACGTCTTTGACGTTGTCGTCGAGGGGGCGGATGCCGCCGCCTTCGTTGCGGCCATCGACTGTGCGCGCATCGGGCTGAGAGTCGCGGTCATTCCCGGCCCCGTGCCCGAGCCTTTCATCCCACCGCACTTCAGCAACCACGGGGGGATCATCGCCGACCTCTGTGATGAACTCGCTGTGCGGTACACCGTGCGCGATGTGCCGGTTTCAGATCTGGTTATCGCGGGCGTTCCGGCAAACCCGTTCTCGCCTGCCGTGCGAGCCGCCGTGGGTTGGCCGGGCGCTTGGCGTATTTATGTTGACCGACTGATGCCCCTGCTGGCGATTGGCAACGAAGTGAACTTCGGCGCGCTGGTGACGAAGAGGCTAGGTAAGCGCGTGGTCAGCAAGTTCGTCGCCCCCTGGCTGCGTCGCGAGCTCGGGGTAGAGAGCCTCGACATCCCCGCAGTTGAGGTTGCACCCGGACTCAGCCAAGCAACCAGTCGTGTCGGTTCGCTTACCGCGGGAGTGCTGGAGCTCGTTGCCGACGACCCCCGCTGGGCCCAAGAACTCATCGTCGACTCGGGAACGCAAGCCCTGCTCGAGAGACTTCGTGAGCGCATGGCGTACTTTGCCGTGCAGTTCCCGAGCGAGAAGGAAATCCCCAAACTCACCAGCACGGTCACAATTACCTCCGTCCACGCGAGTCTCGAGGCGCCGAGCTGGGAGCGGGCAGTATTACGTGCGCGTGAAAGCGCCGCACAGGCTCGTGCTGTCGTACTGAGTGACCCCGATAAACCGCCGGTAGGCCCAATCGATTTAGCGCGGTAGACTGAAATAACTGCATCATATGCAGATTTCGGAATATACCTCTGGAGGGGTCATGAAGGGCAAAGTTCTCTTCGTCGCTGGACTTGCTATTGGCTACGTGCTCGGCACCCGTGACGGTCGTCGTCGCTACGAGCAGATCAAGGCTGCCGCTGCCAACATCTGGGAGTCCGAGCCCGTCCAGTGGGGTGTCTCACAAGCCCAGAGTGCCGTCGGTGACGTCGCCGACAAGGCATTCGCCGGCGCGAAGAAGGCTGTTCGTCAGGCGACTTCGGCAAAGCCCAACATCGAGAAGCCCGCAATCAAGCGACCTGCCGCAAAGCGCCCGGCTGCTTCCTCGGCCTCGACGTCTTCGGCACCCGCCACCAAGCCCATCCCTACCGTTGAGCCCTCGGCTCGCGCACGCCAGGCATCCACCGCTAAGCCTGCGGACGCCGCCGCCGAATAATCATGGCGACCCGAAAGCCGGATATCGACGGCGACGACCCGCGCTCGCTGTTCGCTCTTCTGCGCGAACTACCGAGCTTGCTGCTCGAGCTTGGTCGCGCAGAGCTCGAACAGTTCAAGCGCGAGATGAGTCGCAAGCTTAAGCGAGTGAGCGCCGGGGCAATTCTGCTCGTTGCTGTTCTGATGCTCGGGTCGTTCCTGCTGGGCACCCTGGTGCTCGCAGCTGTTTACGGTCTCGGTGAGGTGATGCCGGTGTGGGCCGCCGCACTGACCGTTGCCGGCGTCATCCTCATTTTGATGATTGTCATGAGCGTGATCGCTGTGGGCCTGTTCAAGAAGAACACCCCGCTGCCGACCGAGACGCTCGACAGCTTGATCGACGACGCTCAGGCATTGAAGGGGCAGGGTCGCTATGACCTCGACTAACCCCACCGTGCCCGCTGCGCCACTGTCGGAGTCGACGCCGACAAGCGTTAGCGACCTCTCGCGCAAAGAACTTCGCGCTCACCTAGAACAGGCCCGGGCGAAGCTGTCGTCGAACCTCGACGCCCTCGAAGACAAGGTCAACATTCCACTGCAGGTCGACAAGGCCGGCCGGCGCCTGCGCCGCAAGGTCTCACAGATGCGGCGTGAAAACCCCATCGCGTTGGCTGGTATCGTTGCCGGAGCAGTGGTTGCGGTTGGCATTACCGCAGTCCTCGTGGCTAAAATAACCGCGACGAAGAAATAGTTTTTCTTCCCCCTCGTCGAAGATGACGCGCGAAGCACTCTGAGCTAGCTCACCTGCGCATTCGCTTTTCCACCTCGACGGGTGATGGTTTCTCGAGCTCGTCGATTTCAGACGAAAACCGAGATGACACAAACGAATCCGATCGATGTTCGACCCCTGACGGGTCGACGCATCCTCATTCCCCGCGGGGGACCCTGGGGCAATGCACTCGCGTCAGATTTGCGCGCCCTCGGAGCTACCGCAGTTGTCGCCCCCATGACGAACTTCGTCATCACCGACGATGCCACCGCACTCGCGTCCGCCCTGGCCGATCTGGCCGCAGGCAAGTTCGACTGGATTACCCTGACCAGTGGCACCACCGTCGACGTCATTGCTGCCTATCGCGCTGAGATTCCGGCAACCACGAAGGTTGCCGCTGTCGGTGAGACCACGGCTGTGGCACTCGAGGCAGCCGGGTACCGCGCTGACCTGGTGCCTAGTGACGAGAACACTGCGCACGGTCTGCTGGTGGAGTGGAACGCTGCAACCGGTGGAGTCGTTCCGCTGCGAGTTCTCACGCTGCGCGCCGAAGACGCCACCCCTATTTTGACCAAGGGCCTGATTCGCATCGGCCACGATGTGAGCTCGGTCGTCGCTTACCGAACCATTGGCGTCGACCTCGACCCGCAGGTTGTCTCGGATGCACGCTCGGGCTCCTTCGACACCGTGCTCATTACCTCAGGCTCGGTTGCTCAGCAGATCGCCGAGCAGATTGGTGACATGCCGAGCAAGACGGTTATCGCCGCCCTCGGAAAGCGCACCGCAAAAGACGCTCGTGCGTTCGGCGTGCGCGTCGATAAGGTGCTGGCCGCCGAGAGCGAAGAACTTGTGCGCGGCGTCATCGCCGCGCAACTGGAAAACGCCTAAACGAGGGTTCGCGCATCCGCGTGCTCTGCGCACAACGGATCGGGGCAGTCGTCACATACGACGAGCTGGGTGCGGCAGGACGGCTCGGCGCAGTTGCGCATGCGGTTGATGGCATCGCCACAGATCACGCAGGTGCCGAGCTGGGCTGCGCCAGGCGCAAAGTCCATGGCGATGCGTCCGTCGAAAACATAGAGCGAGCCCTCCCAGAGACCGTCGTTTCCGCGGGCTTCGCCGTAGCGAACGATTCCACCGTCGAGCTGGTAGATCTCACTGAAGCCACGGGCCTTCATCAGGGGCGTGAGCACCTCGCAGCGAATGCCGCCGGTGCAGTAGGTCACGATGGGCTTGCTCTTGAGGTGGTCGTACTTGCCGCTCTCGAGCTCGCGCACGAAATCGTGCGTCGTGGAGACGTCGGGAATCACCGCACCTTTGAACCGACCGATTTCGGCCTCGAAGGCGTTACGGCCGTCGAAGAAGACAACCTCGTCGCCGCGCTTCGCCACCAGGGCGTCGAGCTCGTCCGGCTTGAGTTTGATTCCACCGCCGACGATTCCATTCGAGTCAACCTGAACCTCTTCGGGAACGCCAAAGCTGACAACCTCGTCACGTACCTTCACGCTCAGGCGAGGAAAGTCCAAGCTTGCACCTGTTTCGTCGACTCCAGTTCCTTCGCTCCACTTGGCATCCATGTTTTTGAAGCCGGCGAATTCGCGCGTCTTGCGAAGGTACTTCTTGACGTTAGGAAGGTCGCCACCGACGGTGCCGTTGATGCCGTGGCGAGAAATCAGGATGCGCCCGCGCAGGTTCAACGACTCACACAGGTCGCGCTGCCACAGGCGAATCGCCTCGGGATCGGCCAGCGGCGCGAACGCGTAGTAGAGAAGGATTTTGGGAACAGCCACGAGTTAAGCGTACCTACTGCCGTGCCTTGACTGAGAGCCGCGCTTGGCTTATTGACAACCATTCGCAATAAGTCTACGGTCGAGGAGTGATTGGTTCCTGGCTCAAGCGCGCGTGGATGCGCATCCGCTGTGCCAACAAAGCTGTCTGTGTGACGACCGCGGTGGTCGCCGTTGTTGGCACGGTAGTGCTGCTGTCGGGCTGCCAGAGTGTGACCCCGCAGCCCAGCGGTCTGAGCATTGTGGCGACCACCACCCAGGTGACCGACTTCACCCGCCAGATTGCTGGCAGTGCTGCCAAGGTCAGTGGGATTATCGCGCCGAATCAAAGCGCACACTCGTTTGACCCCTCGGCTAAGGTGCTTCTGGAGCTGGCTCACGCACAGGCGCTGGTCATCAATGGAGTCGGGCTTGAGCCCTGGCTGGCTGATGCCATCGACGCATCGGGATTCAGCGGCACGGTGATCGACGCCTCGAGCGGACTTACGATCGTCAAGAACGACCCTCACGTGTGGACCTCCATCTTGAACGCCAAGGTGATGGTCGAAACCATTGCCCATGGGCTCAGCCACGTTTCTCCCGAGCACGCGGCAACGTTTGAAACCAACGCGGCCACCTATGAGCACCAGCTCAACCTTTTGCAAGAGTGGGCGCAGGCAGACCTGGCTCAGATTCCGCCGGCTCAGCGATTGCTGGTTACCAATCACGACGGCCTTGCTTACTTCGTTGCCGAGATGGGTATCACGTTTGTGGGCTCTATCATCCCGTCGTTTGACGATAACGCGGAACCCAGCGCCGCTGAGATTGACGAACTCGTCGCAAAGATCAAAGCCTCGGGCGCGAAGGCGGTCTTCTCCGAGTCGTCGATTTCGCCCAAGCTTGCGCAGACCATTGCGGCAGAGGCCGACGTTCGCGTGTACTCGGGTGAGGATGCGCTCTACGCCGACACGCTTGGACCGAGCGGCTCGGCCGGCAGCACGTACATCTCGGCAACCGAGCACAACGTTCGCACCCTCGTGACCGCCTGGGGTGGCACCAACCTCCCTCTTCCGGAAGGACTTTCGTCGTGACCGAAACCCGCCTGCTCAACCTCGACGACGTGGCCTTTGCCTACGACGGTGAAGTAGCCCTCGATCACGTGACGATGCACATTGATCCGGGTCAGGCCGTCGCCCTCATTGGACCGAACGGCTCGGGCAAGTCGACCATGCTCAAGGGCGTGCTCGGCGTGATTCCCCTCGTCGACGGTGAGATGACCGTTTTTCGTCCAAAGAAGGGCCGTGGCCAATCCGGTCGCATCGGTTACCTTCCTCAAGACGACGAGATCGACGCCGACTTTCCGATCACGCTTCGTCAAGTCGTCACGATGGGTCGCTACCGCCGCCTCGGTTGGTTTAGGTTTCCCTCGACCGACGACCGTCAGGCCGTGGCCGACGCACTCGAGGTGACCGGTCTGACCGCGCGCGCCAACCAGCGCTTCGGAACACTGTCGGGCGGTCAGCAGCAGCGCGGCTTGCTCGCCCGCGCTCTGGCGACCAAGCCATCACTGCTTCTGCTCGACGAGCCGTTCAACGCGCTCGACCAGCCCAACCGTGACGCCCTCATTGCTACGTTGAACGACCTCAAATCTCGGGGTGTTGGCATCTTGCTGACCACGCATGACCTCGACCTCGCTCGTGAGGTGTGCGATTCCGTGTTGCTCGTCAACGGAACTCAAATCGCTTTCGGCCCCCGCGAAGAAGTGCTTACGCTGTCGAACCTGCAGCAGGCGTTCCGCGACGTTCAGGTCGAGGTGGATGAGCACACCGTCGTTCTGCCGGGACACGAGCATTAGTCATGAACTTGATCGACATCCTGAGTCAGGCGTTTTCGCTGCCGTTTATGTGGCGCGCCGCCATCGTGCTGGGAACGCTCGCGCTCGCCGCCGGGCTCATCGGTGTCTTCGTCAACCTGCGCGGACTCGAATTTATGTCGGATGGGCTCACGCATGCGGTCTTTCCCGGAGTAGCGGCCGGGTTCGTTTTTGCCGGGCAGGGTGGCGTGGTTGTGGGCGCGATACTTGCCGCGGCCCTGGCGACAGTGGTTCTCACACTGTTGTCGCGTCGACGGGTGACGAGTGATGCTGCCATTGCGATCATCCTGACGTCGATGTTCAGCGTGGGCGTCATCATCGTGTCGCGATCGCACGACGTTACGGCGTCGCTCGAGCAGCTCTTGTTTGGACACCTCTTTACAGTGACCGTGACCGAGGTCATCACCACCGCTCTGGTGTGCCTTCTCGCCCTCGCCCTCGTTCTTCTTACCCTGCGCGGGCAGGTCTTCACCTCGTTCGACGAGCGCGGCGCAGCTGCCTCGGGATACAGCACGCTGGGTCTCACGCTCGTGTTAAACATCGCCATCGCCTGTGTTGTCGTGGCAGCTTCCATCGCGGTCGGCAACCTTCTTGTACTTGCTGTGCTCATCGTGCCCGGCGCCATCTCGCGCATGTGGAGTCGCGGGCTTGGCGGACTCTTCGCGGGTGCGCTCATCTTTGCTCTCGCTGCCGCCGCGCTCGGACTCCTCGGCAGCTTTACGGTCTCGGTGGGTGCTGACGTGGCCATTCCAGGCGGCGCAGCCATCGCTGTCGTGTTCGTGGCCGGCTACATGCTCTCGCTTCTGTTTCGAGCAGTCGTGCCCGACAAAATTCGGAGCGTAGACGCATGAGTTACTTCGATCGCGCCCTCATCGTAGTCACCCTCGTTGGTGCCCTGAGCGGACTCGTCGGCACGTTCATTGTGCTGCGCAAGCGCGTGCTTTTTGCGCAGGCCCTGACCCACGCAACGTTCCCAGGAGCGGTGGTGGCCACCCTGGTGGGCTTCAACATTCAGGTTGGAGCAATTGCGGCCTGCGCATCCATCATCGTGGTGCTCACGCTCATTGATCGCCTGCCCCGACGCGGCGTTCAGGCGGCGACGGGTGTCGTGCTCGCGGGTGGATTCGCCGCCGGAGTCTTGCTTCAGGCGCTGAACCCGCAGGTGCCAATTCAGATTGACGCCTACCTGTTTGGGTCGGTCCTGGCGTCGACTACGACAGACATGGTCGTCGTTTCGGTCGCGCTCGCCGTGACGGTTGTGATCATGTTCGCCGTGGGTAAGCAGCTGCTTTTTGCGATCTTTGACCCCGCTGGCTATCGAGGTGCGGGCTATGACCCAGCCATCATGGATGCCCTCCTGCTGGTGCTCACCACACTGACTGTTGTCACTGCAATGCCTGCCGTCGGGGCCATTCTGGCGATTGCGCTGATTGCGGCCCCGGCCGCAGCCGCACGACTGGTGACCACGTCCGTCGTCGGCATGGTCATTGTCGCACCCGTGTTCGGAGTTACTTCGGGCGTTGTCGGGTTGATCGCCTCGCGTCTGCTGAGCATCAGCGCCGGTGCCTCGGTGGCTCTGGTTGCAGCGCTCATTTTTGGCATCTGTTTGGCTATTTCGTCGGGGCACGTGACGCGTAGAAGGCTTCGACCTCGAGCCGACTCGGATGATCTCGACAACGGATTTCTCGTCATGGTTGCGGGGGCTGGCCAGTGAAGCGCAACACCTGGCAGCGTGAAGCAGTCGTCGCCGAGCTCGGCGCGGTTGCCGGCTTTGTCAGCGCCCAAGCCCTTTATGCCCGGATGAGTGACGCCGGGTCGACCATCAGCCTCGCCACCGTATACCGAGCACTCACCGACCTGGTCGGCGAGAAGGCTGCGGACAGCCTGCTCTCGCCCGAGGGTGAAAACCTCTACCGAGCCTGCGCTAGCGACGGGCATCACCACCACCTGATCTGTCGTTCCTGCGGTGCCACCGCCGAAATCGATGCCGAACCGGTCGAGGCGTGGGCCAAGAAGGTGGCCAGCGCACACGGATTCACCCGGGCCCAGCACGTGGTCGATGTCTTCGGTTTGTGCGCGGACTGTTCGCTGTCGTAGACTTGACCCTTGGTTGAGTGAAAATCCTTACTCAGCAGTGCGCAGGGGTTTCTGTTCCGCAAGGAACATTGAAATCTCGAGCGTGCAGACAAGAGATCTTGGGTGTGACATTACGTTCACACGGTATTGGAAGGAATACGCATGGCAGCAAACTGTCAGGTGACAGGAGCCACTCCCGGCTTTGGTCACAACATTTCGCACTCGCACCGACGCACCAAGCGTCGCTTTGACCCGAACATTCAGAAGAAGACGTACTTCGTGCCGTCGCTTCGTCGTAATGTCACGCTGACCCTGTCGGCTAAGGGAATCAAGGTTATTGACGCACGCGGCATCGAGTCCGTCGTCAAAGACCTGCTCGCTCGTGGGGAGAAGATCTAATGGCTAAAGCACAGGACGTTCGTCCCATCATCAAGCTTCGTTCGACGGCTGGCACCGGTTACACCTATGTCACCCGCAAGAACCGTCGCAACAACCCTGACCGTCTCGTTCTGAAGAAGTACGACCCCGTCGT
>JAHEGZ010000019.1 GCA_024644865.1 Aurantimicrobium sp. | reverse complement strand
TCAACAAACTGGGCAACGAGTCAGCTCAATTCCTACATGGGCAACGAGGTCACTGACCGCACGCGGTTGAGCATCGCACGACTTGATAACGGATCAAACAATCGCTCCCAGTCGTATCGAATTGGTGACGGGGGAAATCTGACGCCATTCCCCATCCATTCAATTACTCGAGTTTCGACCGCAACGGTCACCGCCGCAGCAGGGTGTAACAACCCCTCGTTCCCCTACACCGACGCGTTCATCATCGATTACGACCCTCTGGATATCACGTTCACTCAAGAAGCTGGCGGTGAAATCTGGAGCACGATGGTCACCATCAACCCCGATGATGTTCAAGTTGGTTTCGTTATCGATGACAGCGGTGTCAAGACCGGCACTGACGCTTCACTGTGTGTCCTCCGAGGAAATATGGTCTACGCCTCGCACAACAGCGAAGACTTCTTCCCAACGGCGACAGACGTTCTTAGCAACCTCAATCCGTACCCGACCGGCGTCGGAACCAACTCCGTGGGGGATTTCGCCTTTGTTCATGAGGTCGCGCCGCCCGTTGAAGATACTGCCCTGCCGAACACCGGTCTCGACATCGCCAACCGCTGGGCCTGGCTCACGGCAGGTCTTGCCATGATGGCTGCCGGTGGTGTCGCCGCCGGTGTGCGCCGGCGTCGCAAGCACACAAAGTAGCAAAACGACACCCGGCAATATGCCCGGGCTTAGGCTGTGAGCATGCAAATTATCCGCCGTGGTTTCGTCGCCGTGCTTGCCGTTCTCGCACTTGCCCTCGCTTCGCTCGCCATATCGCCGGCGTCTGCCACCCCGCAGGCAACCATCAATCACGACAACAATTTTGATCCGCACGCCGACTGGTCGGGTGAAGAAGATTTGAGTGGCGCAGTCGCTATGAATGACGCTGGAACTGTTGCGGTATTCATGCGCCCCTTCACCGACGCAACCAATTGCGCCGGCACGGCCGCAGCTGCCATGGAGTTCTATGTCGGTCTCGTTGGCAGGACCTCGACGCAATGGCAAACGCCCGTCATTCAGTCGACCTTCGCGCTTACGGGCGGATGCGCCAGCATTCGTGACCGTCACGAGATCATTCTCAACGCGGCCGGTACCGCCGGCTATGCCCTCATCGCCGCGACCGCACTTGACGGCTCTAACCAACGATTCACGTCGGAATATGTCATTTCGTTCTCGATCAATGCTCAGGGCCTCGCCCAGATCACGAATCACTTTGCATTAGGTACCTGCAACTCAACCGATGGCTGCGTGAACCCCTTCAACTTCAACCTGCACATGTCGCCCAAGACCGGCGCCGTATTCGCTTCGGTTTTGAACTTCCATGTATCGCCGATGTCAGGAGTTGTTACGGATGTTGCGTTTTTCAATGCAACGTCGTCGTCGTGGACCCATGCCGCCCTGACCGGAATCCAGGGAATGACATCTGGAATAGCTCGCGATGGCATGACTACCTTCGTTGCCGGAGCTGAGTACGTCGGCAACGGGGAGGACCCCTCAAATTTCGGTCTCTACTTTTGCCGAGGCGCTTTTAGCCCCGAGTGCATTAGCCACAAAGTGACATGGAATGTCGTTGGAACCATCGGCGACGCCACTTCGGCAATCACCGACAACGGATCGAAACTCGCTCTGGGCTGGAGCTCCATTGGTAACTATCCCGGTGCGCTTAACTTCGCCATAATTCCCCTCAATGCGTCTGACCAGGGTGGGGCCATAGCCATCAACGCGCGTCAGATGCCCGCCGACCGCGTCAGTGCAGTCCTGGCGCCCTTCCAGGTTTTTCTGAATGCAACAGGTAGTCGGGTGTGGGCCGTTATGACGTCGTCGACTGTCAACAGTGAAGTACTGACCACAGGAGTTGTCACGGGCAGCTCAGTGGAGTGGGGCGGATATTCGCTGACCCCTGTCGGCGAATACAGAGGAGCATGGAAGGCTCAACTCACTCGCGCGGGACGTCTGGTTATTGCCCGAGCAAGTGCGAATACTCAAGTGCTCGTGGCCGACCGGTCTGATGCTTTCGCCACCTGGTTTGCAACTGAGATTCCACGAGGCCGCCAACGACTCACCGGTATCGAGTCACTGGCGCTCAACGCGACCGGCTCCCGGTGGGTGCTCGGCGGACTTGTGAGCACGGCCGTTCAGCCCATTGCGGCGGTGGGCGTTTTCAAGGCGATTCCGGTTGCTCGAAAGCTCCCGACGATCACTGGCACAGCGCGAATCGGCTCGCGACTTACGGCCCACCTGGGTACCTGGAGTGTCACTCGCGGATCGTCGACGTACCAGTGGTTGCGTGACGGCGTCGAGATCATTGGGGCCTTCGCTTCGACCTACACAACCGTGCCTCTCGACAGCGGTCGCAAAATTACTGTTCGAGTGACGTACTCCAAGACCGGCTATTTCAGTCGCTCGGCAACCTCGGCAGCCAAAAAGATGCCCGGCGAGATTCGACTCTGTTCGCTCTCGGTCGTTCACACCGCCTGCTAGGCGACCTCGGGGGTGGATGCTCGGGCTCTAGCGCGCCCGCAGCTGTTCTAATGCCGACTGCTGTTGCGTCGCGGTAGCGAGAACCTGCTGGCCAAGGGAAGCAACCTCAGCCCGGGTGGATGTTACGCCGACGTTCTCGGCGAGATTGATGGCTCCCTTGTGCGAGATGATCATGTCTTGCACGAAGTATTTGTCAAAATCGGTGCCCTCGTTGTGTGAAAGCGTGAACGTGGTGGCGATGTCGACGAGGTATTGCTGCATGCCGCTCATGCTCTTGGGCGGGGTCGTCGATGCGCCGTTTCGTGACAGAAGTGCCAGCGCCTGAGCGTTCTGCTTTTGCTGAACAGAGACGATCTCTCGAGCAATGTCTCGCACCGCCACCGTTGTGGTGTTGGTGTCGGCGTAACCCGACATCTCAATTGACTGAGTGTTGTGAGCGACGAGCATGGTCAGAAACATGACGTCTTGCCCGCTCAGCACCCCGGCCGCGGCAACGCTTTGCATTCCTCCGGCTTTGGCTGATGTCGGCTCCAGCGAGATTGCGCATCCACTGAGCCCGGCCACAACGACGCCAAGAACGCACATCGCTGCAACTGCTCGTCTCAAACTCATCTCACCACCGTACCCGCCTCGCCTCCAAGAAGCGTGTGAGGGCGGTCCGAGACTCTGCCCTCTTGGTCGCGGCGTGCTGAGTGCGTAGAGTTCAGACATGACCCCTCGCAAACTTGTCCTGGCTCTCGTGAGCGCAACCATCTTGATTCTGGCGGGGCTACCGGCGCAGTCAGCAATAGCTGTCGCCCCATCGCAGGTCGTCAGCCACGGTACGTCGTTCGAGCCTGATGGACTTCTCGACCACGGGAAGGGCTCGATGATCAGCTCTGCAATCAGTGCAAGTGGTGATCGAATTGTGACGGTTTCCAATGCCGACGGCGCGACCACATGCTCTTCGAACCAGTCTGATCTTGTGGTTCGTTGGGGCCTCGTTCAGCAGAACTCCACGACCTGGGATTCCACCGGGCTCAAGCTGCCGGGCAACGGTATCGATGGTTGTGACTACATCTATGAAACGCGCGTTGTCATGAGCGATGACGGAACAAAAATCGCAGTTATCTGGTCGATGAACAACGTCTCTGCAATCACAGTCGCGACACTTCAGTGGGGAGTCAACGACGCAGCGCCGGTCCTCCAAGAAATTCGAGTATTTTCAAGTGGTCTTGAGCAACCGCGACAATTTCTGATGACGATGTCGGCAGATGGATCACGATTCGCTGCCTCGTGGGTCGAAGGAAACAATTCCACTCCGGTCGGACACTATGCGGTCTTTGACTTTGAATCGTTGGTGAGCGGTACGTCTCGAGCTTTTCCCGGGAGTGGGGTTGCCCCGGTGAGCTACAAAATCTCGTTGAGTGATGATGGGGAGCAAGTGCTTTTCGTTACCTACAAATATGGCGACGGAAATAGTTCCCAATCGCAGGTTGTCTATACCTGCTCAGCTTTGTGCCAACCCTCAAAACTCAAACGATTCACATTGCCCGCATGGACGGTTTCAAACGATTCGGGCGGTGACTTTAGTGTTGATCTCAACCGACAAGGAACTCGCTTGGCCATTAGTTGGTCGGTGTGGTCAGCTAGTCATCCGAGCCTGACCAAGGTTGTCGTCGTTGACCCGCGTACGGTCCAGTCGGGCGTCAACCTGGCCCCGTTAGCTAAGACCTCTTTTAGTGGCTCGCTGGGGCAACTCACCTTCGACAGCACGGGGACACGACTAGCCGCAATCAACTGGGGCGCGACCAAGGTGACTATGTGGTCGGCGCGGGTGAGTTCACAAAACCTTCTCACCAACCAGCTCAACGGCCTTTACCCCGAAGCCTTTGCCGTCGGTGGACAGCTCGTTAGTGTGCCGGCTTCGGCGACTACTCCGGAACGACTGGCATTAGTGTCGTACGTTAGTTCAGCTCAAGTCTTTGTTTCCGATTCGTTTGCTTCGCCGAAAGCATGGGGTCTTGCTGGAAGTGTTGCGGGGGGCGGAAACGGCTTCGGGATGTTGAATTGCGCACTCCAGGTTTCTCGAAATTCTGGTCGACTTGTCTTCACGGGGTCGTACATCTCGATTGATATTTCTGGGTGGCACCAGACAGCCGGAGTTCTCGTTATGGGCAGTAAGGGTGTTTTGGTTCCCTCAGTTTCGCCCAAAATTACTGGGCTCGCGACGGTCAGTTCTGGCGTTACCTTGTCTCAGGGCACCTGGCCGGCGGGAAGTTCCGTAGGTGTCGCGAGTTGGCGCACAACGGACTGGATGAACCCCGAGGTTCCGATCGCGCCCACGGGAAAGACCTATCGTCCGACGCTTTCCTCAGAAATGGGTGCCCGAGTGGTGATCGATTTTTCTGTTACCAAAGACGGCTTCTACTCGACGCCCGTGAAATTCACGTCGGCGCCCATGTCGGGTCTCCCAATTGTCCCTGCACTTTCGGTGAGTGGCGCCGGCGGTCCCGGCGGAGCGCCAGGTGTCGGGAACACCCTGGCCTACTCGACGACGGGCACCGTACCGCAATGGTTTGGAACTGCGCAGGTGTGGAAAGTCGGCACTCGCACGGTTGGCACGGGAGATACGTTGCTCGTGACGCAAGCGATGGTCGGCAAAGTCATCTCGCTCACTGTCACTTATTCAAATCAAAACTGGAAGTCATCGAGCAAAACATTGCGGCTCCCAGCGGTCGTTGCCGCCGTCGGCTAGGGCGTTTACTTTGAGTTCAATCTCTGTGCCTAGGATTTGTGCATGACGAAACCTTCAGTGCTTTTTGTGTGCGTGCACAATGCCGGTCGCTCCCAGATGGCCGCGGGTTACCTTCAGGCGCTCGCTGGCGATCGCATCGATGTGCTCTCGGCGGGTTCAGCACCTAAGGATTCAATAAACCCCGTTGCCGTTGAGGCGATGCTCGAAGAGGGCATCGACATCTCGGCAAACAGCCCGAAGGTGCTGACCGACGAGGCCGTCGAGGCCAGCGACGTGGTAATCACCATGGGCTGCGGTGACGCCTGCAAGTTCTATCCGGGCAAGCGTTACGAAGACTGGGAGCTCGACGACCCGGCAGGCCAAGGAATCGAGGCCGTGCGCCCGATTCGCGACAACATCAAGAACCGCGTGCAGGAGCTCATCGCTTCGCTTTCATAGTGCCAAGCTAGAACCATGTGTGGCAGGTACGTCGTAGCGAAGACGCTCACCGATGGACTCCCCGAGCTGCTGAGCGGTCTCGAGGGGTGGGTCGAGCCGGACGCCAATTTCAATGTCACGCCGGGAACTGATGTTTCCATCATTCACGATGAGGTTGATCCGCGCGGAACGCTCGATCGAGTGACAGAAGGGGTCTACTGGGGGCTGGTCGCCGCCTGGAAGAAAACATTCAAAGAACTGCCCAAACCGGTGAACGCTCGAATCGAAACGGTAGCCACCAACGGCATGTTTAGGGATGCGTTCCGCTTTCGCCGTTGCATTGTTCCGGCAAGCGCTTACTTTGAGTGGGTACCCCCGGCCAACGCCGAAATGGGCACCAAAAACATCCCATATGTCGTTTTCGCCGGCGAGTCACCCGACCCCGCCGAACTCGAGGGCGGACTCGCATTCGCCGGAATCTACGAGGACTGGATTGATGTGAGTGTGCCGCCCACTGACCCTTTGCGGGTTCGGCGCACGATGGCGATCATCACGCGGCCCGCTGTGGCGGCACCGGCCACGATTCACGACCGCATGCCGGCAATGCTGCTACCCGAGCACTACGACCGCTGGCTCGGGAACTCCCTGGGCTCGGCCGCAGAGGCGATCGACTTGCTCGACATTGCAACTCTTGCCGTAGCGCCGTCACTGGCAGTACAGCGCGTTAGCGAGATTTGCGCGGCGGGCTACCGGGTTGATGGAATCTAGCCTGGTGCCACAGCCCGACGCATTGTCACGGTGATGACTCGCGACGAACCGTAGAACGTGCCGTCGCCGGCAACGCTGAGCGTGACCTTGCATGAGCCAGAACTCGCAAGCGCCGTCACGCTCAGCCCGACGACTCGACACGACCCAGAAAGCAGCCTTGCTCGAACGGTGTTCGTTGAATCGGCCGTTGCGCTGATCGCCAGCGTCTGGCCCTTGGGCACAGAACCAAAACTTGCGACCAAGATTCGCGACGTCATGACGGGAATCTCTCGCGTGATGGTCAGCATTTCGGCGTGTTTCGAGTCCGTTTTTGACAGCTGCACACCTATTTGGCAGGTGCCCGGGCGCAGAATCGTCACAGACCCGGTTGAGTCGCTGACCTCGCAGATGCCCGTGCCTTGCAGCCGAACAAACGACAGGGTGCCGTCACCCGTTTTGAAAAGGGTTGGTCTAAACATGGCTCCCGGCGCAAATCCAGCAACGGGATAGGCGACCCTCAATGTCGAGCTCGAGCGCGCTCCCAGGAGAGTCGTCAGTTCACCAAAACGAGTGCCAATGAACGTCTTTGCGAGATTCTTGTATTCAACAGCTTGGTCGTAGCTCGCCTCTTTGAGCGGGTCCGATTGCACCGAGCTTGAGATTTTTGCCCAAACTTTATCGACCATGCCTTGGAGATCGAGCGTAGGCACTTTCACGCGTATCTTGCCCAAAGCAGCCACGTAGAGGTCGTTGCACGGCTGGTAAAAGATGCACCTGGTCATCATGGTGGCACCGTCATCAATGAGTGCCGTCCATTGATATGGATTCCACGTCTGGTCGGTACCCCAGGGGTGCATCGTGAACATGCCGTTCTTTTGCTTATGGACGAAGTAGTTGTTGGGCCAACGGCGGGTGTAGCCATCCCAGTGGCTGACATAGTGTTCAACTGCCCAATCCATCATCATTTCGCTCAGGTCAACGCGAGTGCGAATGGCGTTGAACCACTCTTCGCCGGTCAGATTGTTCATCGTCTGGAGTTCGGTGACATCGGCCAGGTCGGTAGTGCTGCCCTCATCGACCTGCATTCCCGGTCCGACTTCGGTGCCGTAGCCGCCCTCGTAGAGGTGCTTCGTTCCGGCTGAGTACCAACGCGAAAACATCGTGTCGTCGTAGGTTTCGATGTTTGCGTGAAGTCCATAGTTACGCCCGTTCAGCGTGACAGTGGCGTAGCCAACGCGAGGGGCAGGCACGCCCATTGCCCTGAAAAGTCGGTAGGTAACTGCCTCGCGAAGCATCGTCGGGTCTTGCACCATGTTGTTGAGAGTGAACTTCTTTACTCCATAGAGAGTTTGACCCGAGACGTACTCGTTCATCTTGATTTTGAAACCGGCTTTTACGTCGAGCCCGCGGAACGACCCCAACATGCCCTTGATGTGCACGCCAACCACCAGCGATCGAGTCGTTCCTTTTGCGGTGGTCACCACGAGCGTTGCCCGAGCGTACTCCCGGGGAGCATTGTTGAGGGCGGCAAGGTCGATCTCTGTCATCGACAGAGCGAACGAGTTGACGACGAGCGGGTTGAACAAGAACGCCTGGATGTCCTTGCCTTCGACGTACGAAGTGTCAACGGGGGGCGTTGTTGCTGCCTGAGCCGGTGCGCTCGAGAGCGTTGTTGCCGCTAGAACGAGAATCAGAGCGAACGCGGTTGCAAATGAACGTCTTACGCCCCTGCGACCGAACCTACTCACGGAAACGAACGTCAACTTTGGTTGTTGGCGGATTGACGGTCACACTCTTGACGGTCACGCTCAGAACCTTGCGGCCAAGGATTAATTCAACATTTGCCTTGAGGTCGCCGCCGAGGTCGGTCGTGTCGAGAGTCAGCGAAAGTTTCTGTTCATTTCTACTTCCCAGAAAGCCGGGAAAGTCGAGCACGAACAACGCGATGATGAGCAGCCCGGCGTAGACGACTTCTTCGAGCATCGAGAATCCGGGCAGACCAAGAACGAGTCCAATGGACAGGCTGACCAAGAGATAGGTCATTTCCATCCAGCCGGCCGTCTCGGATCGAAGACGAATGATCGAGATGACCGCGAACAGGGCGAATCCCGCTCCAATGGAAAGAGTGAACGACGTCAGCGCCCCCGACAGAGCAAACATGCAGAAGTTGATCATCGCGATGGCCACCATCATCTGACGATTGCGATAGCGGCGGTAATAGAGCAGGTACGAGACGAAAAAGACCGAAACAATATCCGCGCCCAGGCTCACCAAGAATGGAACAACATCAATCGGCGTCATAGGCTAAGACTACGGTTTGTGCTTGGCTAAAAACAGGCGCACACTTGAATCAAGACTTGTGTCGAAAGCCGGCACACACATGGAGGTAAACAATGGCTACTCAAGACATCAAGCTGGAAACCCCCACCGCGGCAAAAGCTGGCGGCGACGGCGGATGCTGCGGCGGAGCTTGCTGCGGCGGCAAGTAATTCAGCGATAAGCGTTCGAGAGGCCCGGGAAACCGGGTCTCTCGTGTTTTAAGCGCGGCGAGGAAGTGCTACTGACACAGCCCCACAGCGAGACAAGATGTTCTTGAGCGCGGTACGCTCTCGCGAGTCAACAGCTAGGTTCCAGCGCCATTTAATGCCGACCCACGATGCCGCGTACGTGCAGCGGTAGGACGTCGGGGGGAGCCAAATCGCGGGATCTTTGTCACTCTTGTTGTTGTTCGATGAGGCAGTAACGGCAATCAACGACGGCCCGTATCCGAGGTCATTTGCGAATTGCTCTCGCCGGGAATAGGTCCAGTTATAGGCGCCCGAGCGCCAGGCCTCTGCGAGAGCTACAACGTGATCGATGTCGACCAGGGTTGCCTGCGTCACTGTTCGGTTGTCATACGGCGAGTACCACTTACCCGTAAGCACTTTGCAGGTGATGGTTTGCGTGGTGCGCACTTTTGACTCGGCGATCAATACCTCGGCGCGGGTGCTGCACCGATCACTGTCCGCATCAATCCAATGGTGAAAGAGTTTGCGCAGGTAGCCAGTGTGCGAAGCGTTGTCAGTGCGAAGTGATGCGAGCAGAGCTGAGAATCTGGATGCCGGTACCGACTGTGAGATGCGCACCGCTTCAGGTGCAACGGTGCGAGGAGTCGCTGAGGCCATCGTGGCGAGCACAAACGAGAGCGCGATGATGAGCGCAACCGCAGCTACCGCGATTTTTACCCAGTGCTTTGTGAACAGCATGGTCCCTCCCCGTGTTATCCACGGTACACGCCGTCGCCGTCAATATAGGGGCACGCGTATGCTCAACACATGGGTCGTCTCGCACTCGTCACCGGGGCCACCGGATATATCGGGGGCCGATTGGTGCCGCGCCTGCTCGAAGCGGGTTTTGACGTCCGTGTCTTGGTCCGCAACCCCGAGAAACTTCGCAACATTCCGTGGGCACTCCGGGTGGACATCCGTGAAGGAGATCTGCAAGACCCGCTCGCCGTCGCAGCAGCCATGCAAGACGTTGAGGTGGTCTACTACCTGGTGCACTCGATGGGGCAACACGGCGACTTTGAAAAGAAGGAACTCGACTGCGCTCAGAACGTTGCCGATACGGCTCGTGCGGCCGGTGTGCGCCGAATTGTCTATCTCGGCGGCTTGCATCCCGAAGGCGTGGAACTGTCGAAGCACCTGCGAAGCCGGCGTGAAGTCGGAGACATATTGCAGGCTTCAGGTGTTCCCACGCTTACCCTGCAGGCGGGTGTCATCATCGGGTCGGGCTCTACGAGCTTCGAGATGATTCGACACTTGACCGATGTGCTCCCGGTGATGACCGCGCCCAAGTGGGTGGGAAACAAGATTCAGCCGATCGCCGTTCGTGACGTTCTCTATTACCTGATTGCTGGGGCCGATGTTCTCGCGGTCATCAACCGCGCAGTCGACATTGGTGGCCCCGAGGTGCTGACGTATATGGAAATGATGAACGAGTACGCGGTCGAGGCTGGAATGCGCAGGCGCGCGATTCTTAAACTGCCCGTGCTCACGCCCTACCTCGCGAGCCAGTGGGTGAATCTGGTGACGCCGATTCCGCGCGCCCTTGCTGTTCCCATCATCGAGAGTCTTCAACACGACTGTGTCATGAAATCCCACGACATCGACTCGATCATTCCGCCACCGACCGAAGGGCTGGTCTCGTATCGGCGTTCGGTCTCTCTTGCTCTAGGCAAGATGAAAGAAGGGGACATCGAGACGAGTTGGCAAAACTCCAGTGTCGAGGGTGCCCCGAGCGACCCACTGCCTAGTGACCCCGACTGGGCCCGCCACAAGGTCTACTTGGATGCTCGCACCCGCGCCTGCTCGGCACCGGCTGCTTCTCTGTGGAAAGTGATCGAAGGTATCGGCGGCGAGCACGGCTGGTACTCCATGCCGATGGCGTGGGCTGCCCGAGGATTCGCCGACAAGCTCGTCGGGGGAGTCGGTCTGCGTCGCGGTCGGGTTAATCCAGACAGACTCAAGGTCGGCGAGGCATTGGACTGGTGGCGCGTTGAGCGCGTGGACTACGGAACTTATTTGCGCCTGCGCGCCGAGATGAAGGTGCCTGGTCTTGCGTGGCTCGAGCTGACCTCGGAGTCTCAGCCAGACGGAACATCTTTGTATCATCAGCGTGCAGTGTTTTTTCCGCGTGGATTGGCTGGTCGCCTGTACTGGCTTTCGATTCTGCCGCTGCACGGCATCATTTTCAGTGGCATGGCTCGGCGCATCACCGCAGCAGCCGAACGGGAATCCGAACGGGCATCCGAGCGCTCATAGGAAGTTCTCACAGACTCCAATCACACACATATCTGGTTCATAGAGTCTTGATAGGAATCGTCTTCATTCTGTAGACATCGACCACACGGGTTGATCCTTAAAGAAGGAGACAGAAATGTCGAAGGACGACAAGAAGGCGGAATACACTCCGACCGAAAACGTGGCCGCTACAGACGTGGCCGCCGAAGAGACGGTGGCCAAGCGCCGCCTCCCACTGAGCAAGACCGCCATCATTGGACTTTCCGCTGCCGGTGTTGCAGTGATTCTCGGAGCTGGATTCACGGGTGCGGCAATAGCAAATGCCGACCACCGTGGACCGGACTTCTCGCACAGCCAGCAGGGCGGTCAGTTCGGCCAGCAGGGTGGGCGCGACGGACAGCGCGACGGCAAGCACGGTCAGTTGGGTCAGCAGGGCCAGAACGGCCAGCAGGGCCAGCCGGGCATTCAGGGCCAAACCGGCCCGACCAGCCCCAACGGTCAGTTCGTTGACCCAGACCCCAACGACAACGACGGCCCCGGAACCGGCGTGGCACCTCAGGGTGTAGCCCCTGCCGCTCCCCAGGGCAACAACGGCTCGAGCGCTCCGCAGGTTCCTGGTGCTGCACCTCAGGCTCAAGGCTTTAGCGCTCCGAACGGGTTTGCCCACGGCAGCTAGCCTTCGACGCCCAACGGGCTGCTCAGTCTTCCCCTAGACAGAGCAGCCCGTTTCGACTTTCACCCGCCTGACGACGGATGCGCCGCGGTAGAGTTACCCCGATGAAACCTTCACGCCCCGGTGCTCAAGCCCCTGAGTTCATTCGTCCGGCAGTCTTGCCCGGCCTCTTGTGCGCCGCCTCGATTTTGGTGGGACTTTTCGTCGGATCCAGCGACTGGTTCATCACGGTTCGCTTTGCGGTGAGCATCCTTGCCGCGATCATGGTTGTTTTCGCAATTCAAGGTCGAACTTTCAAGACATATGTCTTCGTGCCGTTCCTGATGGTCATCGTCGTGGTGTGGAATCCGCTTGTTGCTATGACGACAGGATTTGCGGGGCAGTGGTGGCTGCTGACCCAGGTGGGTGCCTCTGCTCTGACTTTTGCTGCCGGCATTGTGATGAAGACTCCTGCGCCAACCCGCTAGACTAAACCCGCACCAAAACCCGCTTCGCATTCTCGCCCGTGTTCAAAACATGTTGCGTGAGAGGCCCAGGGGTGAGGTGAATCGCAGGGGGCTTTCCTTCGCGATAGCACTCGTAACACATCACAGGAGACGCATTGTCACGCTCCGGCACCCGCCGCAACGTTCCCGATAACTCGGGACTCATCCCCATCCTCGCGCGCAAAGTTCGCGAGGTTGAGGCCAAAGCCGCAACCGGCAAGAAGGTTGGCCCGACCAACCGCACTAAGTTTCAGGTCATCGCCTTCCTCGTTCGCGAGGAGCGCGCCCGCATCAAGTCCGACTCAGCGCTGAGCGACAAAGACCGCGCTGAGCAAATTAAGCGTTTGGATGGCGTGGCCACCATCTTGGCCAAGACGGCCGCTCGCGACACATCCCTCATCACCCTTCTCGAGGTCGATCACGCAACCAGCCCCGTCGCCCAGAAAATGCGTCGTGACTGGCTGCTCGAATCAGGTGCCGAGGTTGCCGCTGAAGACCTCATCATCACGACCGAAAAGACCACTCCCGACGTGGCTCTGACCCCCGAACTTGCTGAGAAGCAGGTATTGCCGATTTCGGTCAAGGCTCGTTTGCGTTCGACGCCGTTCATGGCACCGGTCTTTTCTGCGGCTACAACTGGGTCGATTCCGGTGGTTCGGCTCTCGAACTGGGAACTCATCCAGCCACTGTTCAAGTCTTTCGAGCAGGGTGCCGGCGGCGGGTCGGCCTGCATGGACATGCCGCATGTTCCCAAGTTTGACCGGTACTCGCCCAAAGACTTCGAACTCATGCCGCACCAGGTGCGATTCATCGAGAGCGTTCGCGAGGGTCACCGCACGTTCTTGCTGGCCGACGAACCCGGCCTGGGGAAGACCGCTCAGAGCCTCATCGCGGCCTCGGTCGCTGGCGCTTTCCCGCTTCTGGCCATCGTGCCGAACGTGGTAAAGATGAACTGGGCCCGCGAGGTCGAAAGGTGGATTCCGGGTCGCCGTGCCACGGTCATCCACGGTGACGGTGACAACATCGACGCGTTCGCCGACGTGTTTGTGGTCAACTACGAGGTTCTCGACCGCCACCTGTCGTGGATCAGTCAGATGGGCTTCAAGGGCATGGTCGTTGACGAGGCTCACTTCATTAAGAACTTGACCTCGCAGCGTTCGAAAAACGTGCTTGCACTCGCTGAACGCATCAAGCAGAACACCCCCGGCCACAACCCCTTGCGCATCGCGCTCACCGGCACGCCGCTGATTAATGACATCGATGACTTCAGAGCTATCTGGATGTTCCTGGGCTGGATCGACAACGACAAGCCGTCGCCCGAACTCATGCGCAAACTTGAAGACGTCGGACTTACCCCGGCAGATAAAGACTTTTATGCCGCCGCGCGTGACACCGTCATTTCGATGGGTATCGTTCGGCGCCGCAAGATTGATGTTGCCAAAGACCTTCCCGCGAAGCGTGTGGTCGATCTTCCGGTGGAGCTCGACGATGAACTTGGGGCGAGCATCCGGGCCGCCGAGGCAGAGCTTGCCAAGCGTCTTGTCACTCGCTTCGACCGCCTGTCTCTCAACGGTGGATTCCGTGGATCAACGGCGGACCTCATCCGTCTGGTTGCCCAGCAAGAGATCGACGAAGCCAAGGGGCAGAAGACCGGCGAGAATATCTTCACGATGGTGCGCAAAATCGGTCAAGCCAAGGCTGGTCTGGCCAGCGACTACGCGGCACAGCTCGCTCGCTCGGTGGGTAAGGTTGTCTTCTTTGCCAAGCACATTGACGTCATGGATGCTGCCGAGCGCGCGTTCAGCGCACAGGGACTCAAGCATGTCTCGATTCGTGGAGACCAGTCGACGCCAGCTCGCCAGCAGGCTATCGATGCGTTCAACAACGATGACAGCGTGCAGGTTGCAGTCTGTTCGCTCACGGCAGCCGGTGTTGGTCTGAACCTTCAGGCATCGTCGAACGTTGTGCTCGCCGAGCTTTCGTGGACGAGCGCCGAGCAGACGCAGGCCATCGACCGCGTGCACCGCATCGGTCAAGAGATGCCCGTTACCGCTTGGCGAATCATCGCCGCCCAGACTCTCGACGCCAAAATTGCCGAGCTCATCGACAACAAGCAAGGACTTGCCTCACGCGCTCTCGAGGGTGAAGCATTCGATCCCTCTTCGCAGGACTCGGTTCAGCTCGCCGCGCTTGTCGACGTGCTCACTCGCGCTCTTGACGCTCGCTAGTTTTTCCAGAACGAGGCAAGCAGGTCGGCGCACAGGTCGGGTCGGTCTGCGTGTGCCGAGTGCCCGGCGTTTGCCACAACCCAGTAGTCGGCGCCCAGCTTATGAGCGAACTCGCGCTGTTGGTCGATGGGCCACGCGTCGTCGAGTGAACCGTGACTGACGAGCATTCGCACGCCTGTTTCCGCCAGTTCGTCTGAGCGGTCGCGGTGTTCGTGCAGGTGAGTGAATCCAGCGTCGAGCTGTGCGGGGTTCGTGTCAAAAAGTCGGCGGTGATAGAACTGCTCGATGACATTGAGTTCACCGCGCAGGTCGGCATCGGGGTCTTCCCCGATTTCATGACGAAAACCAATCCACAGGCCTCGGATCCCATGCTCTCGAAGTACCGCCTGCTCGCCGAGCATCTGTTCGCCCAGGCTTCCGGCGCCCGAGTTCCACATCGTGAAGCTCGCGAATCGACTCGGGTCCTGAATTACAGCTTCGGTGCCAACGACGCCGCCGAAGCTGTGACCGAGCAGGTTTACCTGGCGACCTAGCCCGAGTTCTTCGGCGAGAAAGTGGACATCTCGACCGAGGGCGCTCAGCGAGTATCCGTCGGGAGAGTCAGGGCCGGTCGACCCGGGCTGACCGCGCTGCGAAAACGAAATGACGCGAAAGCCCTGATCGGCGAGCTTCTGGAACATGGGAAAGAAGGTGCTCAATGAGCTCGTAAAACCGGGGATAAGAAGAGCCACTCCTTTTTCGGTTCCCGTCGCCGGCATGTCCGCAATGCCCAGTTGGACATCCCCGATGTCGACAGTTCGTGTGGATGCGGTCGCCGGCAATAGGTCGTCGAGGGTCTTGCCCTCGAGTTCGAAGGCGGGCGGTGGCAGAGGAGTCAGACTCATAAATGAATCGTAGAGGACGCGTCAATGCGAATAAACCTCGATCCCATCGCCTCGGCTCAAAGTGAACACTGAGTGAACAAAACCCTACGAGGGGCTGTCTGTTTACCTTCGGCAGGTTAACTAGCGCTCTGAACACAAGACGGTTGTCGTGCCCCGGCACCAATCGCAGAAAGGTCATGATGGCTAACAAGAAGAAGAGCCCCGTCTCGAAGCAGAAGGCTGCTCTCGACAAGGTACTTGCCCAGGCAACCGCCAAACTCGAAAAGAAAGCAAAAGCTACCGAGAAGGATCTGAAGAAGGCAGCTTCAAAGGTCGCATCGAAGGTGGCAAAAGCGGGAAAAGAAACAAAAAAGGACGTTCTTAAGGTAACCGCCAAGGCGGCTTCCAAGGTCGAGAAGTCCGCTGCTGACGTCAAGAAGGCAGTTGCTAAGAAGGCAGTTGCTAAGAAGCCTGCTACTAAGAAGCCTGCTGCTAAGAAGCCTGCTGCTAAGAAGCCTGCTGCTAAGAAGGTTGCTCCTGCGGCAAAGTCAGCTTCACCTACTGCAACAGCTTCTTCTGCGCTTAACGCCCTCACGGTGATTCAGCTGCGGGCTAAGGCTAAGGCTGCCGGCGTTAGTGGTTACTCGACCATGAACAAAGCAACGCTGGTCGCCTCGCTCAGCAAGTAATCGTTTCAACCTCGAAAGGGTCCACTGAAAAGTGGGCCCTTTCTTGTAGCGCAAAACGTGCGTTTTGTGCATACATGTTGGGCATATTCACAGGTAGTCTGCTTAAACCTCAAGCCCCATCTACCCAATGACAAAGGAGTTGTTCGTGGCAAACGCGACACAGCAAAAGGAGGGATCGGGCTTCCTCGATCGCTTCTTTGAAGTAACCAAGCGGGGATCGACCCTCGGAACTGAGTTCCGCGGCGGTCTCGTTATCTTCATGACGATGGTGTACATCATCATCTTGAACCCCATCATTCTGGCCTTCAACAAGGACGTTACCGGCAACTTCATCGGCGGTGCTGCCCCGCACCCCGCCGCCATCGCTAGTGCTACGGCACTGACCGCTGGTGTGATGACCCTTCTCTTCGGCCTCGTGGCACGACTGCCCTTTGCTATCGCCGCAGGTTTGGGAATCAACTCATTCCTCGCCGTGACGATTGTGCACGGCGTGACCTGGCCCGAAGCCATGGGTCTGGTGGTAATCGATGGAATCGTCATCGTCATTCTGGCGGCGACTGGTTTGCGAACCATGATCTTCAACGCTGTTCCGCCGGCACTCAAGACGGCTATCACCGTTGGTATCGGTCTGTTCATCACGTTCATCGGTCTCGTCGACGGTGGTCTCGTTCGTCGCAACGCCGACGCAGCGAACACCCCCGTTCCGGTTAACTGGGGTGTTGGACCGAACCACGAGCTGGGTATTCCCACCGTCGTCTTCATCTTCGGCGTTCTGCTGATTGCAGTGCTGATGGCCCTCAAGGTCCGCGGCGCGATTCTCATTGGTCTCGTCGTTGACACCGTGGTGGCCATCATCCTTGAAGCGATCCTGCACATCGGTGGCAAGTTCGTTGACGGCAAGTTCGTTACCCCGTTCGGTTGGGACACCACAATTCCCGGCTGGCCCACTCAGGTCGTGGCTTTGCCTGACCTGAGCACCATCGGACAGGTTGACCTGTTTGGCTCGTTCGGTCGCCTCGGCGCCCTCGCGGCCATCATGCTGATTTTCACGCTCGTGTTCTCGAACTTCTTCGACGCCATGGGCACCATGACAGGTCTGTCGAAGCAGGCCGGCCTGGCTGACGCCAAGGGCAACTTCCCTCGTCTGACCAGCGCGCTGGTTGTCGAGGGTGTCGGTGCTGTCGCGGGTGGTTACACCTCGACCTCGTCGAACACGGTCTACATCGAGAGCGCATCCGGTATCGCCGGCGGTGCTCGTACCGGTCTGGCCACATCCTTCACTGGTCTGTTGTTCATCGTGGCTGCATTCTTCTCCCCGTTGACCAGCGTTGTGCCTATTGAGGTCGGTGCCTCGGCTCTGGTTATCGTGGGTTGCCTCATGATGGCTCAGGTTGTCGACATTGACTGGAAGGACTGGACGATCTCGTTCCCGGCCTTCCTGGCAATCGTTGTTATGCCTTTTACCTACTCGATCGCAAACGGTATTGGTGTGGGATTCGTCTCCTACGTCATCATCCGCGCCTTCGCTGGCAAGGCTAAGGAGATTCACCCGCTGCTCTGGGTTGTTGCAGCTGGCTTCTTCGTCTACTTCCTGCTTCCGGCTTTCCACCTGAACGGCTAAGCAAGACAGACAGAAAGGGGCGGGTCCTTGCGGACCCGCCCTTTTTCGTTGCCCGTGAGTGGTTAGAGCGGCGTGACGTACGCGGCCGAGATGCCACCGTCGACCAGGAAGGTCGAGCCGGTGATGAACGACGCGTCGTCACTTGCGAGAAAAGCGACGGCTGCCGCCAGCTCCTCGGCCTTGGCGAAGCGACCAACCGGGATGTGCACCAGACGGCGCTGGGCGCGCTCCTGGTCTTTCGCGAAGAGCTCCTGAAGCAGGGGAGTGTTCACGGGGCCGGGGCAAAGCGCGTTCACCCGGATGCCCTGACGAGCGAACTGCACGCCCAGCTCGCGGCTCATCGCCAGAACGCCACCCTTGGATGCTGTGTACGAGATCTGCGATGTTGCCGATCCCAGCACGGCCACGAACGAAGCGGTGTTGATGATCGAACCGCTGCCCTGTTTAACCATGTGGCGCAGAGCGGCGCGAGAACACAGGTAGACCGACTTGAGGTTGACGTCTTGCACCTTCTGCCAGGCGGGGAGCTCGGTGGTCTCAATCGAGTCGTCGTCGGGCGGTGAGATGCCGGCGTTGTTGAAGGCGATGTCGACCGATCCGTAGACCTTGAACGCGGTGTCGAAAAGGTTATTGACCTGATCCTCGTCGGTGACGTTGACCTGAACGAAAAGGCCCTCGACCTCGGCGGCAGCGGCCGCGCCGCTGGTGGGATCCATGTCGCCAATGACAATGGTCGCACCCTCAGCGCGCATGCGCTTTGCGGTTGCGAGGCCGATGCCACTGGCGCCGCCGGTAATGACGGCAACTTTTCCAGCGAGACGCTGGGTGAGGTCAATCTTTTCGATACTCATGATGTTCTTTCTGTTGGGTAGCTGGCTAGTCGGCCGGAATGAAGACGTTTTTAGTTTCGGTGAAGGCCAGGTGGGCATCCGGGCCAAGTTCGCGCCCTAATCCGGACTGCTTGAAGCCACCGAAGGGGGTGTTGTAGCGAACCGAAGAGTGCGAGTTCACCGAAAGGTTGCCCGACTCAACGCCGCGAGCAATGCGGATGGCCCGTCCGACGTCGCGTGTCCAGATTGAGCCTGAGAGTCCGTACTCGGTCGAGTTGGTGAGCTCGAGTGCGTCAGCCTCATCGTCGAAGGGAACCACCGAAACCACCGGACCAAAGATCTCTTCGGTCATACTGCGATCTTTGCGTGAGGTTGGCGTCAACACGGTCGGCGCAAACCAGAAGCCGTCGCCCTCGGGTGCCGAGCCGCGGAACGCGACAGGCGCGTCGCTGTCGATGAAGCTCGAGACGCTGTCGAAGTGGCCCTTCGAAACCAGCGGACCCATCTCGGTGGAGTCGAGCAGAGGGTCGCCAACCTTGACTCCCTTGACAGCTGGTTCGAGCAGCTCGAGGAAGCGGTCGTATGCCTTGCGCTCGACCAGAATGCGGCTGCGGGCGCAGCAGTCTTGTCCGGCGTTTTCAAAAACGGCATAGGGGGCGGTCGCGGCGGCCTTCTCCAGGTCGGCGTCGGCGAAGACGATGTTGGCGCTCTTTCCGCCAAGCTCGAGGGTGACGCGCTTTACCTGGTCGGCGCATCCGGCCATGATTTTCTTGCCGACCTCGGTCGAACCCGTGAAAACAACTTTGCGAATGGACTCGTGGGTGACAAAACGCTCGCCAACGACAGACCCCTTGCCGGGCAGAACCTGGAAGAGTCCCTCGGGAAGTCCCGACTCGAGCGCGAGCTGACCGAGACGGATGCTCGTCAGCGGTGTCCACTCGGCCGGCTTGAGCAACACGGCGTTGCCGGCGGCAAGCGCGGGCGCAAAACCCCAGGCGGCAATCGTCATGGGGAAGTTCCACGGCGTGATGACCCCGATGACGCCCAGCGGCTCTTGGAAGGTCATGTCGATTCCGCCGGCGACGGGAATCTGCTTGCCGAACATGCGTTCGGGAGTGGCCGAGTAATACTCGAGAACATTGCGAACGTGCTCGGCCTCCCAGCGCGCCTGGCCGATGGGGTGACCTGAGTTGCGCACTTCGAGCTGAGCGAGCGTTTCTCGATCGGAGTCCACGGCGTCAGCAAAGCGTCGCAGGGCAGCCGCGCGGTCAGCCGGGTTGAGGCGCGCCCACTCCTTCTGTGCCTTGGTAGCCAGCGCAACCGCGGCGTCTACGCCCTCGAGGTCTACGTGTTCGACGGTCTCCATCGCCTCTTCGGTGGCCGGGTTGATCACGGTGTAGCTCATGCGTTGCTCCTATAGGTGCGGGCTGCTTCGACCAGGCCCACGAACAGGCGCAGGTCTTCGGGGGTCTCTTCGGGATGCCACTGCACGGCCACGGCAAACGGCTTGGACGCCATCTCGACCGCTTCGATAACGCCGTCGGCGGTGCGTGCCGACACAGTCAGGCTCGGTGCAACGTCGTCGATCGCCTGGTGGTGATACACCTCGGCTGCAACCGGCGCGGTCGAGCCAAGAATCTCGGCCAGCTTGCTGCCGTCAGACACATGGGCATCGATCGTCGAGAAAACTCCGCCGCCTCTTTGGTATCGGTCGTCGCCAATGACGTCGGGCAAGTGCTGAATCAGGGTTCCACCCTGATTCACGTTGAAAATCTGTGCCCCACGACAGATACCCAAGAAGGGTAGGTCGCGCAGGAGGGCGGCTGTCAGCAGGGCATCCTCAAGCGCGTCTCGGTCGAGTCTGGGCTCGTCGGTCGTGGGATGCGCTTCTTGACCGTAACGGGCGGGGTTGACGTCTTTGCCACCACAGATGATGAGCCCGTCGAGGCTGTCGAGAATTCGCTCGGCATCGTTGGCGTCAACGGCCTGAGGTGGAATCAGCACTGCGATCCCGCCAGCGCGATTAACCGCGTCGAAGTAAGCCTTCGGGAGGAAGGCTGCCTGAACATCCCATATGCCCGTCTTTGCCTGTTCTAGGTAGGTTGTCAGGCCAATGACTGGACGGTCAGAGCTAGAGGCGCTCGAAGCCACGAATGCGCTCCCAGTCGGTGATGGCGGCGTCAAACGCCTTGAGTTCAATGCGCGCATTGTTCAGATAGTGGTCGACTACCTCGTTGCCGAAGGCCTCACGGGCGATGCTCGACTGAGAGAAGAGTTCGGCGGCCTCGCGAAGAGTTGACGGTACTCGGGGCTTGTCGCTGGCGTACGCGTTTCCCTCGGTGATTTCTTCAAGCTCGAGCTCGTTCTCGATGCCGTGAATTCCGGCAGCGATGAGTGCAGCAACGGCGAGGTATTGGTTCACGTCTCCGCCCGGAACTCGCTGCTCAACTCGCATTGCGTGGCCTTGGCCGACGATCCGAAGTGAACAGGTGCGGTTATCGACGCCCCAAGCGACTGCGGTCGGGGCAAAGCTGCCGTCGACGTAGCGCTTGTAAGAATTAATGTTCGGCGCGAAGAACAGCGAAAGTTCGCGCATTGCCGAAATCTGCCCGGCCAAGAAGTGCTTGAACATTTTGCTCATGCCACGCTCGTCGCTCTTGTCGGCAAACACGGCGTCACCCGCCTGGCTACGCAGGCTGATGTGAATGTGACAACTGTTGCCCTCACGCTCGTTGTACTTCGCCATGAATGTCAGGGCCTTGCCGTGGTCGTCGGCGATGGCCTTGGCTGCGTGCTTGTAGATCGAGTGGTTGTCGCAGGTCGCGAGAGCCTCGTCATAGCGGAAAGCGATCTCTTGCTGACCGAAGTTGCACTCGCCCTTAACACCCTCGCAGTACATACCCGAGGCATCCATCATGTTTCGGATGTCACGAAGCAGAGGCTCCACGCGCGTCGATGCCAGCAGGTCGTAGTCGACGTTGTAGTCAGTGGATGGCGTGAGCTCGCGGTAGCCCTTAGCCCAGGCGCCACGGTAGGTCTCGTCGAAGACGATGAACTCGAGCTCGGTTCCTACGAAAGGCACGAGACCCATGGACTGCAGACGAGCAATCTGTTGGCGCAAGATCTCGCGAGGCGAGTGTGTGACGGGGGAGTGATCTAGCCACTGCATGTCAGCCATAACCAACGCAGTCGAAGGCAACCAGGCTGCCCGACGCAGAGTGCTCATATCGGGCTGCATGACCATATCTCCGTAGCCGCGTTCCCATCCGGCTGAGGCATATCCGTCGACGGTGTTCATGTCGACGTCGACGGCCAGAAGGTAGTTGCAGCACTCAGCGCCGTGGCTGGCGATGTCTTCGAGGAAGAGGCGGGCAGAGACGCGCTTGCCGACGAGGCGGCCCTGCATGTCGGTGAAAGCCACGATGACAGTGTCGATGTCGCCGTCCTTAACAAGTTTCGTCAAGTCTGCGGGCGTGAGCATTCCGGCGTTGGTCGTCATTGCTTCTCTCTTCTCTGAGGCTGAGCCTCCCTCATTAGACCATATTGGCGAGAGCCCGGTGTTCGACAGGGATGCACAAAAACCGTGCGCACTTGTTACACAGTGTTTTGTTTTCTCCTATTGCCTGAGGGGTGGGGGTACGCCCTAAGCTCGTGCCAAGGAAACTCACAGTGTTGTGTGCATTGAACAGTGTTGTTCGGTGACGCTCCACCCAACCGTAAGGAAACTGGATGTCTAAAGACACCTTGAAGGTAGGTGGAGTCAAATACTCCACTGCTGAAGATGGATACTTCGAGAAGCGAAGCCTCAAGCGCTCCGCCGGGATTTGGGGCCTGTGGGGCCTCGCCATCGCCGCCGTGATCTCGGGAGATTTCTCGGGCTGGAACTTCGGCATCGACTTCGCCGGATTTGGCGGCATGCTGATCGCATTCGTCGTCGTCGTGGTGATGTACTACGCCCTGATCTACAGCGTTGGTGAGATGGCAGCTGCCATGCCTCACACGGGTGGCGCGTACTCATTCGCTCGCTCGGCGATGGGACCCTGGGGCGGATTCGTTACCGGTGTTGCCGAAACGATTGAGTACGTCGCGACCACGGCCGTCATCGTATTCTTCTCGGCCTCCTACGCCGACAGCATCGCCGCCACACTCTTCAACGTTCAACTGCCAGAGGGTGGACACGTGCTGCCCATGTGGCTCTGGTACGTCATCCTCTATGTCGTCTTTATCGTCATCAACTGGATTGGTGCCTCGCTCTCGTTCAAGTTCTCGATCTGGGTGTCGTTCATCTCGATCGCGATTTTGATTGTGTTCTTCGCGATGACCCTGTTCACTGGTTCGTTCCACTGGGACAGCCTCTGGAACATCAAGCCTGATGATGGTCAGTCAACGTTCCTGCCACACGGTATTACGCCGATTCTCTTCGCTATTCCGTTTGCAATGTGGTTCTTCCTCGGTATCGAAGAGTTGCCTCTCGCTGCAGAAGAAGCCCACAACCCGACTAAAGACATCCCCAAGGCTGGACGCACGGCTTTGCTGACGCTGGTCATCTTTGCTGTGCTGGTTTTGTTCCTTAACACGGGTGTCAACGGGGCAGAGTCGACGGGTACTGCTGGTGAGCCTCTGCTCGATGGATTCCGCGCAATTCTCGGTGACGGCGGAGCTCAGCTCGCTGCCGTTCTCTCGCTGTTCGCGCTGATCGGTCTGCTTGCTTCGCTGCAGGGAATCATGTTCGCCTACGGTCGCAACATGTACTCGCTCTCGCGTGCCGGCTACTACCCCAAGTTCTTCTCGCTCACTGGTAAGCGCCAGACCCCGTGGGTTTCGCTCATCATCGGTGCTGTGATTGGATTCGTGGCTTTGGTTGTGGTCGACTACTTGGTGGCAACCAACCCTGATGCAGGTGCCACCGGTGGCGCGATTGTTCTGAACATCGCAGTGTGGGGTGCCGTTATCTCGTATCTCATGCAGATGGTGTCATTCATTGTCTTGCGTGTGCGATTCAAGGATGCCAAGCGTCCGTACCGCAGTCCTTGGGGTGTCACCGGTGCCGTTATCGCCGCGGCGATTTCGGTGCTCATCTTCTTGGGCTTCCTGTACAACCCGGCGTTCACTCCGGCCATCATCGCTATCGCGGTGGTCTACGTGGTGCTGCTTCTCGGGTTTGCGCTGTTCGGGCGCACCCGGTTGATTCTTTCTCCCGAGGAAGAATACGCACTCAGCGGTGGACAACACGGTGACCCTGAGAAAGAAGGCTACGGCGGAGCTGTTGAGGCAGAGATTCTGGCTCAGGACGGCGTCGACCCCAAGTAATTCCTAAAAACAGAGTGTGGGCGGGCCTTCGGGCTCGTCCACACTTTTTTGTGCCGGGAGTAGTGTTGCCAACATGGCACAGCCGTCACACCTTCTTACCCTTGCTGCGGATGTACGTGCCGCTCGCTCCGAGCGCGGAAGCAGTTATTCCCTCCGACGTCAACAGTTGCTCGGACTCAAGAACATGCTGCTGGAGCGGGCGCCCGAGTTTGAGCAGGCGTTGTTGACTGACCTGTCAAAGAATCCCGTTGAATCAGAGATCACTGAAATCGGCTTTGTTCTCGCCGAAATCGACCACGCGCTGCGCCACCTGCGGTCGTGGATGCGCCCCCGCCGTTCACGCGCGCCGATGTCGCTCTGGCCAGCCTCGGCTCGCACGGTGAGCGACCCGCTCGGCGCGGTTCTCATCATCTCTCCGTGGAATTACCCGCTGCAGTTGTCGCTTGCGCCACTAGTAGGTGCCCTCGCAGCCGGAAACGGTGTCGTGCTTAAACCGAGCGAGATCTCGCCGGCAACGAGTGCCGCGATGGCGCTTTTCATTCCCCAGTATCTCGATGCCGAGTTGGTTCGCGTGGTTGAGGGTGGCCCCGCCGAAACGACGACCTTGCTCGACCAGCAGTGGGACTACATCTTCTACACCGGCAACGAGACCGTCGCGCGAATTATCTCTGCGGCCGCAGCCAAGCACCTGACGCCAACGACTCTTGAGCTCGGCGGCAAGTCGCCCACTTTCGTCGACGCAACGGCAAACCTGGCGCATGTGGCCAAGCGCTTAGCTTGGACCAAGTTCGTCAACGCCGGACAAACCTGCGTTGCTCCCGACTACGTGCTCGTCACACCGGATGCCCACGACGGCCTTGTCGCAGCTCTTGAGTCTGCCGTTACCGACCTGTTCGGAGCCGACCCTCAGGCGAGTACTGACTACGGTCGCATCGTGTCAGCGAATCATGTCTCACGTCTGAGCGCCGTCATGCCCCACACAGGCTTGGCTTTCGGCGGAACTATCGACGCGGCAACCAAGTACATTGCACCCACAGTCGCTACCGGTGTGAAGTCAACCGACCCAATCATGCGCGACGAGATTTTCGGCCCGATATTGCCAATTCTGACTGTTGCCAACGCAGCCGAAGCCATCGCGTTCATCAACGCTCGACCAAAGCCACTCGCCCTGTACGTGTATAGCGCAGACCGTGCCGTTCGGAGGGCTTTCGAGACGCAGACCAGCTCCGGTGCGCTTGACATCAATGTCGGGTTGGCCCACATGAGCGTTCCCGGTCTTCCGTTCGGTGGAGTGGGCGCGAGTGGCCACGGGGCCTATCACGGTAAGCGCTCGTTCGACACGTTCAGCCACGCCAAAGCCGTGCTTTCGAAGCCGCTTGCCCCTGACACCCTTTCTCTCATTTACCCGCCGTACACTGCAGCCAAAGGCCGCATAGCGCGCGGGCTCCTGCGCCGGCTCTCACGATAGGAAGCACAATGCCACTGGATTCCTCGGGCAATTTCATGGGTAACCCGCAAACCATGCCCATTCCAACTCAGACTCGCATCGAGACTGACTCGCTCGGCTCGGTCAATGTTCCGATGGATGCGCTTTGGGGTGTGCACACCGCACGTGCCCTCGAGAACTTTCCCATCGCCCGCCGCCCCATCTCGGTGTTCCCTGAGTTGATCACGGCGTACGCCTGCGTCAAACAGGCTTGCGCGCGAGCCAACGCCGAGCTGGGCGACCTCGACCCGGAGCTGGCGAAGGTTATCGACCAGGTGTGCCAAGAGATCATCGACGGAAACCTGCACGAGCAGTTCGTCGTCGGTGTCATGCAGGGTGGGGCGGGAACATCCACCAACATGAACGTCAACGAGGTCATTGCCAATCGGGGTCTTGAGATCCTCGGCCACAAGCACGGCGAGTACGACTACCTACACCCCATCGACGACGTGAACCGCAGCCAGTCAACGAACGACACGTACCCCACCTCGGTCAAGCTCGCGCTGGCTTTCGCGCTTCAGCCGCTGCTTGAACAACTCGAGTTGCTGCGCGACGCCTTCACCGCGAAGTCGGTCGAGTTCATGCACATTCTCAAAGTCGGGCGCACTCAGTTGCAAGACGCCGTGCCCATGACGCTCGGTCAGGAGTTCCACGGCTATGCCACCACGTTGGGCGAAGACATCGACCGACTGCGTGAAACCATCTGGATGCTCTGCGAGGTCAACCTCGGAGCAACCGCCATCGGCACCGGCATCACCGCAAACCCCAAGTTCGCCGGGCTTGCGGTCAAGCACCTCGGTGAGATCACCAAACTCACGATCACCTCGGCCCCTGACCTCATCGAGGCCACGAGCGATGCGGGTGGGTTCATGTCGTTCAGTGGCACGCTCAAGCGCTCGGCCATCAAGCTTTCAAAGATCTGCAATGACCTGCGTCTCTTGTCATCTGGGCCGCAGGCTGGTTTGGGCGAAATCAACCTTCCCGCCCGACAGGCCGGATCGAGCATCATGCCCGGCAAGGTAAATCCGGTGATTCCCGAGGTAGTCAACCAGGTCGCCTTTGTTATTGCCGGAACGGACGTGACCGTCACCATGGCTGCCGAGGGCGGCCAGCTGCAGCTCAACGCGTTTGAGCCTGTCATCGCCTACTCGCTGCTCACGTCGATAACCTGGCTCTCGCAAGCCTGTTTGACCCTGCGCGTGAACTGCGTCGATGGCATCACTGCCAATGTCGAAAAGCTGGAGTCGATGGTGGCCACGAGCGTAGGGGTCATCACGGCGCTCATCCCGATCATCGGTTACCAGGAGGCGGCGACGCTCGCGAAGCAGGCTCTGCATACCGGTCGCCCGGTTGCCGACCTCGTCGTCGAGGCCGGACTGATGACGCGCGAGGCGGTTCTGGCTGAGCTGCAACCCGCCAAGCTCGCCGGCGACGCTTAAACGGCTCACCGCCCGGGGTCGAGGCGAAGCCATCTAGACGCATCCGAGCGGTGAGAGACCGTAATTTCAGTGTGACCGGCATTTTTATGCACGGCAAGACTTTTGTAGGTCACGATTTGGTAACCGTGGGTAGGCTGGCATCCGTGAGTACAGCAGCAGAGGTCGTCCACGCCCGCATGAAGACCGTTCCGGATTTTCCTGAGCCGGGCATCCTTTTTCGCGATCTCACCCCAGTTTTTGCCAACGGACCTTCGTTCCGCGCGGTCGTTGACGGTCTGATTGAGCCTTTTGTCGGGCTTTTCGACGCTGTTGCCGGCCTGGAGGCGCGCGGGTTCTTGCTCGCGGCTGCAGCATCTATTGACGCGGGCGTCGGGGTTCTTCCCATTCGCAAGGCGGGCAAGCTGCCGGGTGTGACGCTGCAAGAGACGTACGAGCTCGAGTACGGCACCGCGACATTCGAGGTCAGCCCGGATGCCCTTCCCGCCGGGTCGCGCGTGCTCATCATGGATGACGTGCTGGCCACGGGCGGCACCATCGGTGCATCCATCGAGCTCATTGAGCGCGCCGGCTGGGAGGTCGTCGGTATTGCCGTCGTTCTCGAGATTGAAGCTCTCGGCGGGCGCCAGCGCCTGAACAATCGCCCCATTCACTCCCTCGTAAAGGTCTAACTTCATGGTTCTTCCTCACATCGGTTTCGGCACGTACCAACTTCAAGGCGACGAGTGCGTCAACGCGGTTCGCTCTGCCCTCGACGCCGGATACCGACTAATCGACACTGCGGCGCTCTACGAGAACGAGGTCGAGGTTGGTCGCGCGATTCGTGAGTCGGGCATCCCGCGTGAAGAGATTCTGGTAACAACCAAAATTCGCGGGCGAAACCACGGTTTTGACGAAGCACAAGAGGCATGCCGTGAGAGCCTGCGCAAACTGGGGATGGATTACCTCGAC
>JAHEGZ010000040.1 GCA_024644865.1 Aurantimicrobium sp. | reverse complement strand
GAACCGTCTGGGTCAAGGACGGTGACTGGCGTTCAGTTGGACAGGTCGTCGGCGCTGAGCCGGCTGAGGCGCTCGCGTTCTACGAGACCCGTTTCCTCGACCTCGAATCGAAGGTAGCCCTACTGGAGACCCGCGCCAAGAATGGCGCTCCGGCCAAAGATTTGTTGACCGCCGTGCAGGTGCTTGTCGTTGACTTGACCGACGCTCACGCCGTCGGCGATCTTGAATCACTTCGACTTCGCGTGGGAGTCGTCGCAGAAACTTTGGGTGACCTCAAGAAGGCACAGGACGAAGCAACCAAGGCGTTCTCGGAGGAGTCACTGGCGAAGCGAACCGCAATTGTCGAGCGCGCTGAGGCTATCGCCGGTGGCATTGGCGAAAAAACACACTGGCGCAATTCGCAGAAGGAACTTGCAGAGTTGTTCGCCCAGTGGCAGGAAGAGCAGAAGCTCCCCCACCGCATCCCGAAGAAGGCGGCGGACGACCTGTGGTCGCGGTTCCGCGCAGCACGTCAGACCTTCGACAAGGCGCAGCGTGCTTACTTCAATGGCAAGCACGCCGTTGACAAGGAAGCCAAGTCCGTCAAGACGGAACTGTGCGAAAAGGCCGAAGCCCTTGCTGAAAAGGGCGCCGAGGGCATCCCGTCCTACCGCGCACTGCTTGAGCAGTGGAAGAAGGCTCCGCGCGCAGCACGTGCGCTGGACAACCAACTCTGGGATCGATTCAAGGCTGCCGGCGACGCGTTGTACAACGCAGGATCGGCGGAATGGGACTCGAACAAGGCCGCGAAACTTGCCCTGATCGACAAATACCAGCACCTCCTCAAGGAAACCGAGGTTGGCGCCGCGAAGAAGGGCCTCCGCGAGCTTCACGCTGAGTGGGACAAGATTGGCCACGTCGCAAAGGCGGACGAGCGCGCCGTCAACAGCAAGCTTGCAGACATCGACCGCCACGTTCGCGGAATCGAAGCGGAGCACCTTGACCGCACGAACCCTGAGAAGGTCGGTCGCCGTGAAGGATTCGCCGCACAGGTTGAGTCGGCGATCGAGGCACTCGAAGCGGAGTTGAAGAACACGAAGGATGCATCAAAGTCCAAGGCGCTCGAGGCGGAAATCGCCGCGAAGCGCGAGTGGCTTTCCGCTCTTGGCTAACCCGAGTTGACGCGATACACGTCGTAGACGGCTTCAATTCGGCGGACAGCCTGAAGGACGCGGTCGAGATGCGTTGCATCGGACATCTCGAATACGAATCGTGAGGTCGCCAAACGCTTCGCGTCAGTGTTGACCGTGGCCGACAAAATGTTCACGTGGTGCTCGCTGAGTACGCGCGTGATGTCGGACAACAGACCGGAACGGTCGAGTGCCTCCACCTGGATGTGAACGCGGAAAACTGATTTGCCCGACGCACCCCACTCGACTTCGATCATGCGTTCCAGTTCACCGTCGAATCCCTTGACGTTCGGGCAATCCCCGCGGTGAACGCTGACGCCGTTGCCGCGCGTGATGAACCCCACGATGGTGTCCCCCGGCACGGGAGTGCAGCACTTGGCCAACTTCACCAAGATGTCCGGCGCACCGCGCACGAGAACACCGGAGTCATTCGAGTTCTTGGTCGAAGGCTTCTTGGTTGGAACGGTAAAGACATCGTCATCGGTTGCGCTTTCGTCCATGAGAGCCATGAACTTCTCGAGAACAGATTGCGTCGACACATGCCCTTCGCCGATCGCAGCGTAGAGCCCGTCAACCGACTCGTGGCGCAAAATATGAGCCACCTCGGACAGGTTCTGTGCCGAGAGAACGCGGTGCAAAGGCAGGTTCTTCTTGCGGACAACGCGCGCCAGAGCCTCGCGACCGTTCTCAATCGCATCGTCACGACGTTCCTTCGTGAACCACCCGCGGATCTTTGCACGGGCTCTCTGCGACGTGACGAAATTCAACCAATCCTGGCTCGGGCCAGCGTCAGGGTTCTTGCTCGTGAGCACTTCGACAGTGTCGCCAGAACCGAGAACGGTGTCGAGCGGAACGAGACGCTCGTTGACCTTGGCGCCCATGACCCGGTGGCCGATCTCGGTGTGGACGGCGTACGCGAAGTCGACCGGAGTTGCGCCCGAAGGAAGCCCGACCACTCGACCCTTCGGCGTGAATACGTAGACCTCTTTCGCGCCGATTTCATAGCGCAGGGTGTCAAGGAACTCCGACGGGTCCTCGGTCTCTGCTTCCCAGTCTGTGATGTGCGCGAGCCACGCCATGTTCTCGTCTGGAGGCAAGTCCTCGGGCGTCTTCAAGCCCAGTGCCTGGCGCTCCTTGTACTTCCAGTGCGCCGCGACACCGTATTCGGCTCTCCGGTGCATCTCTTCCGTGCGAATCTGGATTTCAACCGCCTTGCCACCCGGACCGAAAACGGTGGTGTGCAGGCTTTGGTAGAGGTTGAACTTCGGTGTTGCGATGTAATCCTTGAAACGGCCGGGCATCGGGTTCCATCGTGCGTGAACTGCTCCCAGTGCCGCATAGCAGTCTCGAATTGAACCAACAAGGATTCGAATGCCGGTCAGGTCGTAGATGTCTTGGAAGTCACGAGACTGACGAATCATCTTTTGATAAATCGAATAGTGCTGTTTCTGACGACCGAGTACAGTCCCCTTGACCTTCGCGAGTCGCATGTCCCCCGCGATTTGGTCGATGATTTCCTTGACGAAGAGATCACTCTCTGGAGTGCGTTCCTTCACGAGAGTGTCGATCTCGCCATAGAGCTTCGGGTGAAGTACGGCAAAGGACAGGTCTTCAAGTTCCCACTTGATTGTTTGGATACCGAGTCGGTGGGCCAGCGGCGCATAAATTTCGAGGGTCTCGCGCGCCTTGCGCTCGGCAGACGCGGATTCGACGAAGCCCCAGGTCCGCGCGTTGTGCAATCGGTCGGCGAGCTTGATGAGAATCACGCGAATGTCCTTGGACATCGCGACGACCATCTTGCGCACTGTCTCTGCTTCGGCGTCATCACCGTACTTGAGGCGATCCAGTTTGGTCACGCCGTCGACGAGCAGAGCAATTTCCTCGCCGAAATCAACTCGCAATTGGTCGAGCGAATAATCCGTGTCTTCGACGGTGTCGTGCAACAGCGCTGCCGCAACGGTTTTAGCGCCGATACCGAGGTCTACAAGAATGGCAGCAACCGCTAGAGGGTGTGTGATGTACGGCTCGCCCGACTTACGTAACTGACCTTCGTGCGCCTTCTTGGCGATTGCGAAGGCACGATCAACGAGCGAAACATCGGCTCGAGCGTTGTGCTGACGGAGGGTTCGCTTGATCCCCTCGAGAACACCACCGGTCTCTGAGCGGACAAACAGGCGGGGTGTCAGCGCACGACGAATCATCGATCCCGTCGAATTGCTGTCACTCATGACGCCTCCTGCTTACAGTGTAGGCGCGCTCAGATTAGCGGACAGCACCCGACGAGTTACGGACGATCTCGGAGCGTTCAGGGCGTCCCTGCTTCTTGTCCTCCGACTCGCCCTCGCGCAATTGTGCGTAGAGCGGGGCGGCAATGAACATCGTCGAGTACGCACCGGAGAGGATTCCCACGAACAACGACAGCGCGATGTCACGCAGAGTTCCAGCACCGAGCAGCATCGAGCCGATGAAGAGGATGGCCGCGACTGGCAGGATCGCAACGACGCTCGTGTTGATTGAGCGCACCAGAGTCTGGTTCACGGCAAGGTTCACCGAATCCGCGAACGTGCGCTTCGACTCGTCGTAGGCGATCGACGTGTTCTCGCGAACCTTGTCGAAGACAACAACAGTGTCGTACAACGAGTAACCGAGGATGGTCAGAAGTCCGATGATTGCCGCGGGAGTCACTTCGAGGCCGAATGCACCGTAAACCGCGGCGGTCAGCACGAGGTCGTGCAACATGGCAACGATTGCTGCGACAGACATCTTCCACGTGCGGAAGTACAGCGCCATGACGACACTGACGAGCACAACGAAAATGGCGAGAGCGCGCAACGCCTGGCTCGTGATGTCAGAACCCCACGACGCGCCGATGAAGCTTGCGGTCACGTTGTTGACGTCAACGTCGTAAGCCTCAGCAAGCGACACTCGAAGCGCATCGTTCTCTTCAGTTGTCAACTGTTCCGTCTGAACGCGGACACTGGAGCCGCCCACGATGGTGACGCGCGAAGCACTCTCACCAATCTCGGCGAGAACGGTGTCGGTCGCGATAGACGTTTCGACCTGCGCAGGGTTGGAAATCTGGAACTCGGAACCCCCACGGAACTCGATCCCGAACGAGAATCCACCACGAAGCGTCGTCACCGCGATAGCAAGACCGATCGCGACTGCCGAAACGATGTACCACAGCACTCGGCGACCGATGAAGTTGATGCTCGTCTCGCCCGTGTACAGACGGTTACCGAACTGCGTGATGGAACTCACGATTCACCCCCACTTTCGGCCGCTCGTCTTTCGGCGATCGTCTGACGCTTTCGCGCCTCCTTGGAAACCTTGCCGCGCTCTGCTCCGGTGACCGTTGCGTCGACAACGAACTGAGCGCGCCCACGGTACACAGCGCCCAACGACTTCGGGTTCAACCCTGACATGGGGTGACCTGAAGCATAGAACCGCGTGCGAGCAAGCAACTGCAACATCGGGTGCGTGAACAACACGACAACGATGAGGTCAACGACTGTGGTGACACCGAGAGTAAAGGCGAAACCGCGAACGTTTCCGACGGCCAAGGCGAAGAGGACCACGGCAGCTAGCAGGTTCACTGCGTCGGAAACCACGATGGTTCGCACTGCACGAGCCCAACCGGCTTCAACCGCGGAAGCGAGAGTGCGGCCTTCGCGGAGTTCGTCGCGAACACGCTCGAAGTAGACGATGAACGAGTCGGCGGTGACACCGATCGCCACAATCAAACCGGCAACACCAGCGAGCGAGAGGCGGTATCCGTTAGCCGCAGACAAGTAGGTGATCACGAGATACGTGAATCCGAATGCGACAACCAACGACGCGATGGTGACAAGAGCCAGTGCGCGGTACTGGATTAGCGAATAGATGACAACGAGAAGCAGACCAATTGCACCCGCGATGAGGCCGGACTGCAACTGCGCGACACCCAATGTCGGTGTGATGGTTGCCGAGGACTGAACTTCGAAGCCGATGGGCAGTGCACCGAATTTCAGCTGGTCTGAAAGGGTTTTGGCGGATTCCTCGGTGAACGAGCCAGAAATGACCGGCTTACCGTCAGCGATTGCAGCCAAGGTGCGCGGAGCGCTGATCACACGGCCGTCAAGAACGATTGCGAACTGGTTTCGCGCGTCGGTGAGAGTCGTCAGTCGCTGCGTGACGGCAGAGAAGGCTGCGGTTCCTTCGGCGTCGAACGTGAGGTAAACGCCCCATTCGTTGGTCTGAACACCGTTTGAACCGTAAAGGTAGTTGCCTTGGGCGTCTGAAATCATCGACCCATCAACCTCAACCGGACCGAGTACGTACTTGAAGAATCCGTCATCCCCACATACCACGAGCGGCTTGGTGGGGTCAGCGAGGTTGGCACCGGCAGCGTCCAGTTGGTCACAGGTCGACTTCAGGTACTGCTGGTACAGCGCGTCGTCGACCCAATTGGTGTCGCTGCCGTCGGTCGGTTCTGCTGTCGGGGCGGGCCACGGAGCAGGAGTCGGAGCCGGTGTCTCGGTAGTGCCTTCTGCGGTTCCACCGACTGCCTCGAGTGATGCGACCGCGTCGGTCAACAGGACAGCACGGAATTCGAGCTTCGCAGACGAGCGGATGCGGTCGAGCGTCTCCTGGTCAGGTGTGCCGGGGATCGAGACGACGATGTTCGTTCCGCCCTGGGTCGACACCTCGGACTCGCTCACACCGGCTGCGTCAACGCGCTGACGAATGATGGCGACGGCTTGAGCCAGCTGCTCTTCGCTGATTTGAGTGCCCTCTTGGATCTGCGGAGCGAGGATGATCTCGGTTCCACCTTCAAGGTCGAGAGCGAGTTTCGGGGTCCACGACTGCTTATCCCAGATGACTCCCCCACCGATGAGCGCGACGA